>CAYVKM010000115.1:0-9768 GCA_964452045.1 uncultured Calditrichaceae bacterium | reverse complement strand
AGGGCAATATTGTGCTGCCAGCCGGTTCGGCTTTGTTTCTGAAAAAAGGAAGTTGTATCGCTGGTCTGCTGTAAAGTCTTGCTGCCGGTCGAGGTGAAATTGCTGCTGTAATTGTAGTAAATGTCGTGGTACCATTTTCTTTTAACCGATTTTCCCGGATCAAATGGGATGATATTGGTTTGAGAATGGCTGAATGACAACCGGGGCAAGGTATAGTCCAGGTTGCCGGTCTGAAGGTTTTCGGTCCGGCTCACGCTGGCTGAAAGCCCGTTCTTACTGGACGGCCAGCGTTTGGAAAATGTGGCGTTGGTCTGCAATACCTGATCCAGCCGATCCTGAAGATTATGTGAGTACTGTTGTAAAAAGGTTTGATCACTCACAAAGGAGCCGGAAGCATTAAACGATGTTGTTTCATTTATGGTCTGGTCGTGCCTGAAATTGAGACTCCAGCGCTGCCGTTTCTGCCCGGTGGTGACATCCTTTGGGGCGAATCTGCCGTTCACATTGCCGGAGAGAGAATATCTTTTCTTGTAGCGAAGTTCCCCCTCATAAGCCACACCGGTTCGTTCATAAAAATTAGTCAGCAGCGTAGCATCCCAATAATCCGAAGCCGCCCAGTAAAAGCCTAGATGCCGCAGATAATTTCCCCCGTAATTACTGCTCCCGAAAGACGGGATAATCAGACCGGAACGCCTCCCTCTTTCCATGGGAAATACCCCGAAGGGGATTGCAAATATCGGAACATCCTCAATATACATGATAATCGGTTTTGCCACTGCCCGTTTCCGCATGAGAATGCGCATTTCAGAACTTTTGAAATAATAATGAGGATTATCAACGCTGTCGCAACTTGTAAAATAACCGTTTTTAACCAGCAGGGTTTTTTTTCCGACCTTGGCAATATCTTCCCCCCGATAATAACCTGGTTCCATCGCCGTTTTGCCGCTGGTTATTTTTCCGCGTTGGTTCTTGAAATTGTATTGCAGTTCCGTTCCATATATTGGCTCGTTTCCTTTTTCATTGAAAATGGGTAAACCTTTATAAATCGGGTTACCCAGGGAATCGGTACTGTCCGCCACCCCGGTTGCCAGCATATTGTTCGTCTCCCAATTGATTACAACCTTGCCGGCCTCTAAATCCATAGTGAGGTATTTGATTTTTACATTCCCCTCCAGATAGGTTTTTTTTCCGTCCAGTGAGAAAGTAATTTTTTCAGCGGAATAGTTCACCGGTCCTTCGAGATCCGATTTCTTTTTGGAAGCCACTGCCTGGCTGCTATCTGTTGGGATTGAACTGGTATCGGATGGGGTTGTTATCTGGGAAAGGCTGGAGGTTGTCTGAATAAAAAGGATGAACCAGACGAACAGCATGCTAAAAGAAACTGTGGATGGTTTTCCCAAAAGTTCAACCCCGGTTGTTATCCGTAAAAGTGCTTTGGAACTCGTTTTATATACGACTTAACCCAAAAAAAGTTAACCACGGATTGGGATAAATAACAAGAGGGATTAACAAATACTATCAGTCTGGGTAAAGAAAAGTAATTTTTGGAATACTTTATTCGACATCCTGATCACTTGGGGCGGCGTCATTTAGCACAAAGTCAACCTGGTTGATTTCGCGGTTAACCTGCTTCACCCGGATCTTAATTTCGTCACCCAGACGGTATACTTTTCCGAACTCTTTTCCCACCAGCGAGTATCTTTTCTGATCAAACAGGTAATAATCATCTTCCATATCCTCCAGCCGGATAAAGCCCTCAATCAGATATGGAGTAATTTCCACAAAAAGTCCGTAGGCGGTAACCCCGGAAATAAGACCCTCGAAATTTTTACCGACATAATCGGCAATCCACTCCACCTGTTTGATTTTGGTACTTTCTCTTTCCGCTTCCAAAGCCACCCGTTCCCGGTCGGAACTGTGATCGCTCACCTTTTTCAGGTGCTTCTCTAAACTATTCAGATTTCCCCGTTCGACCGGCTTATTATAAAGTTTGATCAACCGATGAACCTCCAAATCGGGATACCGGCGGATGGGCGAGGTAAAATGGGTGTAGTCGGTAAAAGCCAGTCCGAAGTGCCCGACATTCTTAATGTCATATATGGCCTTCATCATGGTCCGAAGGGCCACTTCCTTGATCAGTATGTCATCCTTGGTGCCAAGAACACCGTTCATGATTTCCTGAAATTGAGCCGGCGAGATATTACGCGGGATCTTTATTTTAAAATCCAGGGCATTGAGGAAGTTCTCAAAGGTGGTAATTTTATCATTATCCGGTTTTTCGTGTACCCGGTAGATAAATGGTAGCGGTTTACCTTTTTGGGATATCACCGAAATATGCCGGGCCACGGTTTTATTGGCCATGAGCATAAACTCTTCGATGAGTTGATGGCTCTGCAGACGTTCGATGGGAATAATTTCCGTGGGTTTGCCTTTTTCATTTAAGACAAACCGAACCTCCGGTGTTTCGAAATCGATGCTGCCCATCTGCTCCCGTATCCGTCGGAGTTTCAGGCTGAAATCCCTCATTTCCCGCAGGACTCCGGCATAAGGATCGGTCGAAGTTTGGTTATCGATAATTCCTTGGACCTCTTCGTAGGAAAATCGGCGTTTGCTGTTGATGATGGAGGGTTTTAATTCGTAATTGATGACTTCACCTTCACCGGAAATCTCCATAATACAACTGAAGGTGAGTTTGTCCACTTCCGGTTGCAAACTGCATAATTCATTAGAGAGGTGTTCCGGCAACATGGGGACCACCCGGTCCACCAGATAAATGCTGGTTCCCCGGAGGAAGGCTTCTTTGTCGATCAACGATCCTTCGGTAACAAAGTGACTGACATCTGCGATGTGTACGCCTAACTGATAATTTCCGTTCTCCAGTCGCTTGAGCGAAACCGCATCATCGAAATCCTTGGCGTCCACCGGATCGATGGTAAAGATCAGTTCGTCTCGCAGGTCTAAGCGTTGCTCCAGCAGATTTTTGGAAAGATGAAGTTCGATTTGTTTGGCCTCCTTCTCAACCACTGCAGGAAACTGTACCGGTAGTTCAAATCCCTTGAGAACACTGACCACATCTACACCGGGTTCATCTGGGAATCCTAAAATTTCAGTAATTTTACCTTCCGGATTCAATGAAGCGGTATCCCATTTCAAGAATTCCACCACCACTTTTTGTCCATGTTTGGCACCGGCATTATTTTGTGGCTGGATATAGAAATCGCGATAGACCCGGCGATTATCGGCGACGACAAATCCGTAATATTCACTTTTATGATAGGTACCAACGAATACGCGATGCCCACGTTCCCGGATGGCAGTGATCTGGCCTTCTTTGCTTTTCCCGCGCGAGACAGCAAAAAGCTGAACTTCCACCACATCATCATTAAGGGCAGTGTTCAGGTGCTGAGCCGGAATAAAAATTTCCTCCCCGGTCCTTTCGTCGGTTACAAATCCGAAACCTTTTCTGGTCAATTGAATTTTCCCGACCACCTTTTGTAGGGTGGAGGGGAGGGTGAATCGTCCGGTTTTCAGCCGGGCAATTTTACCCTTGCGGGCAAGCATTCTCAGGGCATCCCGAAAAGTATGATAATTGTTTTTATGCACGTGCAGGGCGTGGGAAATTTCCTTTGCCTTAAAACTCTTCCCTCTGCGTTTCTGTAAAAATTCCAGAATGGTGTTACTAATATCATTCTCTTGCTGTTTCTTTCTACTCATATTTTGCCTTTACAATCCGATCGATTTTCTGATAATCCTGGATAAATTCAATTTTTGAGAAATTCGATTCTTTTAATAGTGTATTAATTTGTTCTTTCTGGTCGTATCCGATCTCCATAAAAATGTAACCGCCCTTTTTGATGAATAAAGGAATTTTCGGTATGAAGCCGGAATAAAACTGCAGACCATTTTCTCCGGAAAACAAAGCGATTCCCGGCTCATAATTTGTGATCTGCGGATGGATTTCTTTCCGGTCCTTTTCTGCAATATAAGGAGGATTCACCAGAACGTAGTCATATTTTTCTTCCCCTTTACCGGGTAAATCCAATGCGTCCATTACCAGGAATTTTATATTGTCTACCGCAAGGTGCTCACTGTTTTGCCTGGCAACTTTTATGGCCGTTTCGGAAATATCGATAGCGGTCACCCGGCATTCCGTACAGTAATGGGCAATGCTGATGGCGATGGCCCCGCTGCCCGTTCCCACATCCAGCACCTCAATCTTTTTTGTCTTCTGCCCCTTTATCTCGGTCAGGGCTGTTTCAACTAGAATTTCGGTCTCCGGTCTGGGGATGAGCACGTCCGGGGTAAGTCTGAAATTCAAACCCATAAACTCCTTTTCACCCAGAATATAGGCTACCGGTTCATGGACAATCCGCCGTTCTATAAAAGAACGATATTCCTTTAATTCCGGACTGGTGAGGATACGATCGAACTGTAAATATAAGTCCAGTCGTTTGCATTTTAGAACATGGGAGAGAAGCAGTTCTGCGCTCAATCTCGATTCCGGTACCTGGTGTTTTTCGAAATATGGGAGTGTCCAGTTTAATACTTTTTGAATGGTCCAGATTTCTTGCATGCGGTTGGTTATTGAAATAAGCTTAGTTGCCTGATTTTTGCGGGACGGATCGTCAGTCCGTATCCGTAGACGAACAGCTTCATTTATACCGGTTCTTCTTTCAGTTCCTGTTCCTGATCGGCCTGTTGCAGTTCATCAATCAGCATATCGATATCCCCCTCCATAATTTCGTTCAAACGATAAAGGGTAAGATGAATCCGATGGTCGGTGACCCGGCCTTGTGGATAATTATAGGTGCGGATTTTGTCACTCCGATCCCCGGTCTTGATCATCGAGCGTCGCTGATTGGAAATTTGATCTTGCTGTTTGCGGAGTTCCAGGTCGTAAAGACGTGCCTTAAGCACTTTCATGGCTTTGGCTTTATTTTTATGCTGCGATTTCTCATCCTGGCAGGTCGCCATAATTCCGGTCGGAACGTGCACAATCCTGACTGCGGAATCTGTAGTATTTACATGCTGTCCGCCATGTCCGGAGGCACGGAAAACATCAATCCGTAAATCATTCGGATTAACTTGAAATTCGATATCCTGCACTTCGGGTAATACCACTACAGATGCGGCAGAAGTATGGATTCGCCCCTGGGTTTCGGTCTCCGGAACCCGCTGAACCCGGTGTACTCCGCTTTCGTATTTCAGACGTCCGTAAACATTTTTTCCGCTGATGGAGGCAATCACTTCCTTGAAGCCACCCCGTTCGGCAAAATTGGCATCCAGGATTTCCAGTTTCCATCCCTGATTTTCGCAATATTTCTGATACATCCGGAACAGATCGCCGGCAAAAATACCGGCCTCATCGCCGCCGGTGCCGGCCCGGATTTCCAGCACCACATTTTTTTGGTCATTGGGATCCGGTGGTATAATCAAGCGGTGAATTTCCCTTTCCAGCTGCTCGGCCCGCTCCTGCAGACTGATCAGTTCCTCCCGGGCCATCTCCACAATCTCGTCTTCGTTCTCGGTTTCGATCAGGTGTTCGGTATCGGTTATTTGCGCCACAACCTTTTGATATTCTTTGCCCTTTTTGATAATGGGTTCTAAATCCGCATATTCCCGGGCAAGTGTAGCGTACTGTTCCCGGTCCGAGATGATATCGGATTGACTCATCTCGTTACTGATTTCCTCGAAACGCTGGTTGAATTGTTTTAATTTATCAATTAAGTCCATATCTTGATACTTCGGTATATTTCAAATTTAAGCTGTTTCTGCAACGATTTCGGAAGGGGTTTGTGTTTTCAGCAGATGCTGATATTCTTCCCCCCTGGCTGCTTTCAGAGCGATGATCGCCACTTCCAGCATACTGTCATCCGGTTCCTGGGTGGTAATCTTCTGAAGGGACAAACCGGGCATGATCAGAAATTTGACAATGGGATTATCCGGGTTTTTAGCCGAGGCCTTAATCGCTTCGTAGGATATTCCGCCGACCAGGGGTACCAGGGGAAGATGAGTGAGCAGGCGAATGTACAGATCAATATTCCCATGAAACAGGATGATAAAAGAATCCAGGATGCTGAAAAAGATCAGGCTGATAAACATCACCATTACCAGGAAACTTGTGCCGCACCTGGGGTGTAGCGTGGTGTATGGCCGGGCGGCATCCACCGTCAGCGGTTCACCGGATTCAAAAGCATAGATCGTTTTGTGCTCGGCACCATGATAGCGGAATAACCTCTTTACATCCTTGAGCAGAGAGATGAGATAAATATATCCCAAAAACATGGCGATCCTAATGGTACCGGCTACCAGGTTAAAAGCGAAGGCATCTTTTTCGATGTTGAATAATTTGGTGGTGGCAAACAGCGGGAAAGCAAAGAAAAGAGCTAATCCGGCAATCAGGGCAATAGTCACGGTAAAGAAAGCCGAGAGGGTACTCATGCCTTCTTTGGATTTTTTCTCTTTCTTCTTCTTTTTTTTCTTGGTTTGTTCTTCGGCTTCGGCATCCTTCATGGCGACGTCCGCCGAAAAATTGAGGTGCTTGATCCCCAAAATCATCACTTCGATCAGGGTAACCGCACCGCGGATCACTGGCACATTTAACCATTTGTGACGCTGAATCAGGGATTGATATTCCTGTATTTTTATCTGTACCTCACCGTTGCTGCGTCGCACCGCCGTGGCGATTCTTTCCGGAGAGCGCATCATCACGCCTTCGATAACCGCCTGACCACCGATCGGCATTATTTTTTCTTCCGGTTCGGTTTGTTTATTTAAATTGTTCATTATGAATTCCCGTTTTCTGAATTTTTACAATAAAAAACGGAATGCATTTAGAAATGACATCCCGTTTTTTAAAAATTTAAAAATAACTCAGCTAACGACGTTCGCCGTATTTTTTTAAGAATTTTTCCACCCGACCTGCAGTATCAATAAGTTTTTGCTTTCCGGTGAAAAACGGATGGCACTGGGAGCATATTTCCACATTCAGTTTGTCGACAGTTGACCGGGTTTCGAAAGTATTTCCACAGGCACAGGTCACATGCGCCGTTTTATATTCCGGATGAATACCTTTTTTCACAACAAACACCTCCTGATAATCAATTTTAAAGCCCCATAATTTATAGGACTTTTTATGCTAAAACAAGAATAGATGCAAATTTATTCCTGTTTGGAAACATTATTTGTATGCTTTGAATGTTCCTGAAGTAGCTTTAGTTCCCCGGATTTTAGGAACTCATGGAATCCAGGAAATCCTCGTTGCTCCGGGTTCCTCTCATCTTATCCAGCAGAAATTCCATTGCTTCAATTGGATTCAATTCGTTGAGTAGCTTTCGCAATACCCAGACGCGGGAAAGTTCTTTCTTGGTAAGCAACAGTTCTTCCTTTCTGGTGCCGGATCGGTTAATATCGATGGCCGGAAAAATTCTACGGTCTGCCAGCCGTCGGTCCAGTACAATTTCCATATTACCGGTACCTTTGAACTCTTCGAAGATCACCTCGTCCATCCGGGATCCTGTTTCAACCAGAGCAGTGGCCAGAATAGTCAAACTTCCACCTTCTTCAATATTCCGGGCTGCACCGAAGAATCGTTTGGGCCGCTGCAGGGCATTGGAGTCCACACCACCGGATAATATTTTACCGCTGTGCGGAACCACGGTGTTATGGGCACGGGCCAGACGGGTGATACTGTCCAGCAGAATAACCACATCCTTTTTGTACTCCACCAGCCGTTTGGCTTTTTCCAGAACCATGTCGGATACCTGAACGTGACGTTCAGCCGGTTCATCGAAGGTTGAGGAAATAACCTCGGCCTTTACATTTCGCTCCATGTCCGTTACCTCTTCCGGCCGCTCGTCAATCAGCAGAACGATCAGAATCACTTCCGGGTGATTAGTGGTAATGGCATTTGCGATTTTTTGCAGGATAACGGTTTTTCCGGCCCGGGGTGGCGAAACGATCAATCCACGCTGGCCTTTACCGATAGGGGTCAGAAGATTCATAATCCGCATGGTAAATTCCTTGGGATTGGATTCCATTTCGATCCGCTCCAGCGGATATACCGGGGTCAGGTTGTCGAAAAGGGCAACCGCCTTTTTTCTCTCTGCCGGATCGAAGTTTACTGCTTCCACCCGGAGAAGGGCAAAAAAGCGCTCATTATCCTTGGGTGGTCGGATTTGCCCCTGAACCGTATCGCCGGTACGCAGATCAAATCGTTTGATCTGCGAGGGAGAAACGTAAATATCATCCGGTCCGGGCAGATAATTAAACCGGGGGGAGCGGAGGAAACCATAGCCATCCGGCAGTACTTCCAATACGCCTTCGGAAAAAATCAGACCTTCCTGGTTGGTTTGCTCTTCCAGGATTTTGAAGATAAGTTCCTGTTTTTTTAATCCGGATGTGCCCTGAATCCCAAGTTCTTGTGCGACTTGCGCTAATTCAGCAATTTTTAGCGTCTTTAGAGAGTCTAAATCCAGCATTGAATACCTCACGTGAAATAGTTTTTAAAATAAGTTCCAACTAACGAAATCTCTCAACTTCTCTGGTGGTTTATAATGGGGAGATAAAATGAAGTCCTAGAAGATTCTTTAACCGATGACAAATTTATACGTGTCATTCTATGAAATCAAGAAAATTGTATTTTTTGTAAAAATTCTCCGGCCAGATAATGGGAGCCTATAATTATTAAAATATCGTTTTTTGCCATGTGCTCAATCGTTTTATGATATGCATCCTGGATAGTATTGAAACGAACAACGTCTCCAGATCTTTCCTGAAATTGATCCATTAGTTTCTCTGCGGGCAAGCCCCTGTCCGAAAACTCTGATACTACGCCGATTTTATCTATATGTTTCATTAAAATATCGGCGATAGTTTTAAAATCTTTATCTTTTGCCAAACCAATTAAGCTCCATAGCTTTTTCCGGGGAAACAGTTGGTGGAGAAATCCCAGAATATTTCTGAATCCATCCGGGTTATGGGCCACATCCAGAATGACCAGTGGTTTTTCCCTGATAATTTGCATTCTGCCCGGCCATCTTGCCTGCTGTATACCGGACCGGATTTTATCTTCAGGGATAGTAAAATTCTTAAGGTTTTTTGCTGCCGCAAAAGCCAGCGCTGCGTTATCGGTCTGATGTCTTCCGGCCATGGCGGTTTCCAATCCGGGATATTTTTGATCTTCCAGTGTGAAATCGAACGCATTTCCCCGGATCGTCGACCGTTTTATTTTTATATCCCTTTCCGGGTTTATGGAAATAAAAGGGGCTTTAACCGCAGTACAAGTTTCATTCAATACCCTGACAATCCCCTGATCCCGGTTATTGGTAATGCAGGGAATTCCGGGTTTGATGATCCCGGCTTTCTCCCGGGTAATTTGCAAAATATCATCCCCCAGGTATTGCTGATGGTCTTCGCTGATCGGGGTAATGACCGTAACCAGTGGTTCCACCAGGTTGGTGGCATCCAGCCTGCCACCCAAACCGGTTTCAATGACCGCAATATCGACCTGGTTTTCAGCAAAATATTGGAAGGCAATAGCTGAGGTGGCCTCAAAAAAGGTGGCTTTCACCCGGTCGATTTCCGGCCGAAGCGCTTGGGTATAATCCACAATGGCTTCCCAGGTGATATAAATGTCATTTATCCGGATGCGCTCACTGAAGTCTACCAGGTGGGGAGAAGTGTATAAGCCCACCCTATAACCGGATTTTTTCAGAATGGTATAAATATAGGCGGCTGTCGAACCCTTCCCATTGGTACCGGCCAGAT
>CAYVKM010000114.1:0-9819 GCA_964452045.1 uncultured Calditrichaceae bacterium | reverse complement strand
TCACTAATCCGTAAACACATGGCTAAGACAACACATATAAAAAATAAGTGCTGCCGCCAATATGTGGCAAAATCTTAACAAATTTGCTGTCTTGTTTCTTTCCGCCTTCATTCTTATCTCTCTCTCATTCGCCGGGGAGTTTGATAAGCCGGTAAGAAATACTCCGCTGGAAAATTATCTCCCATATAATAAACAAATCCGAACTATGGTTAATGTCAACAACATCTCCAGTTGGATTCAGTGGGACGGGCTCTCCGGTTACAATCCGGTTTTAAGCATGGCCGGGACTTTATATCCTCGGGGAACGGCCTCAGTTGTTTATACTGATGGGATTATGTGGGGAGGATATGTTCTAGACCCTGATTCACTGAACCCGAAGCTTAGACTAGGAGGGCAGTGGTATGTTTCAGGGACAGCGCCAGGCTGGATCCTTGATAACGGAATACCAGCAGACCCACACGACCCCGATGTAAGAATCTATCGTATCCGCCGGGATTGGATGGTTGTCTCCGATGCGGTGCTGAGACGGGAGGTTGCCGAATTTCAAAATATTGATCTTCGCTCGGTTCAGATAAGTGATATCGATAAACTGAGATTGCAGTATGAAACCGACTGGAATGAGTGGCCGGTGGAGCACGGGGCACCGTTTTATGATCTGAATGGTAATGGAATTTATGAACCAACCCAGATCGAGACACCCGGTCTCCAAAATGCCGACCAAGTGATCTGGTTTGTGTGCAATGATTTGGATTTAGGAAGAATAACCTCTTTTGCAGGTTCTCCTCCGATAGGAGTTGAATTACAGGGAACCATCTGGGGATATCATTACCCAAATTCAGCTTTAGATCAAGCCATTTTCAGGCGATACCAAATTATCAACAAATCGGGTTTTGTAATCGATTCAATGTTTATCGGTCAGTGCTCAGACCCGGATATTGGGAATATGGGAGACGATTTCGTCGGTTGTGACACCCTGTTACAAATGGAATATGCTTACAATTCCTTTAGTCATGATACTGAATTTGATCGATTCAACATTCCTCCTTCCGCGGCAGGTTACACGCTTTTACAGGGGCCACTTGTCCCATGTCAAAACAGTACTGGCCTGTTCAATTTTCAGATAAGAATTAATCACAAAAACCTGAAATTAACTTCTTCCATATTGAAATACCCTGTCAGGGATTATGAGCCACGTGATTATGGCACGACTATTGGGTATTATCATGAATTAAATGGATTTGGATATACCAGAGATTCACTTAATAATATACCTTACACAGTGGGTTATGGCCCGGGTCAGGGTCAACCAACTAAGTTTCCACTTTCCGGGGATCCGGTATTGTTAAATGGGGATATAGATGGAGTAGGTGAAAATTTATATCCTGGTGATCGTCGAATACTGCTATCCTCGGGTCCTTTTACCATGCAGCCGGGAGATACTCAGGAGGTGATTTTTGCCCTGGTGGGGGGTAACCGGTTAAGCGGGGATCAGCTTACCTCAATTGAACAATTAAAAGAGAACGTGGCCCAGGTTCGCAATGCTTTTACAAATGGTTTCCGGTTACCCGGCTTGCCAGATTATACCGTTGAAACGACCAGTGAAAATGTTGAATTAGATATAAAAGTTTCACTAAAACAATTTCCGGAAGCGGCGAGCAGTAAAATCAACTTTACCGCAAAAGAGGGAAATGAACCGGATTTCTATCTGGAATTGTATGATGATGGAAGCCATGGTGATAGTTTGGCTGGCGATGGAATTTGGGAGAGAAAAGCGCCCCTCGATCCGCGTAAATATCCGGTTCAGGGTAACTTAATTATCGAAACCACCGGAGAAGAACTTCGCTTTCCCGGCCTCATCGCAAACCTCTCCTTGCGGGAACCGCCCATTCTGGATAACTGGCGGATTGTCTGGGAAAACGGTAAACAGGATGGGAAGATCAATACCGGAGAGACTGTGCACCTGGCATTCGATATCA
Organism: uncultured Calditrichaceae bacterium; assembly: GCA_964452045.1. Lineage (GTDB taxonomy): Bacteria > Calditrichota > Calditrichia > RBG-13-44-9 > RBG-13-44-9 > CAYVKM01. The sequence goes on along the minus strand of CAYVKM010000114.1, from coordinate 7,843 downwards.
GTAACCCGGTACCCAATCCGGATATTGAAGATTTTGAGTTATGGCAAATTGAATATAACCAGAGAATTCGGGTTGAATATTTACCTGTTGAAATTCCAAGCGGGACTAAGATCTCCAGTGATGCAAACTATCTTGTCCTAGAAGCTCCAAAAACAGGAGATTCTTTGGTGAAGGATCTCTCCATCATCTTTGATGCCCAGTACTACAGCCAGAAACTGGTATTGCTAATCAGTGAATGGCATCCCAATGCTTTGCAGGGAGAACAAATTGAAGTGCAGGTCGTATCCGGCTTCCGGGAGGACGTTTTACCAAGAATAGCTGATCCCACTCTGCTAACTGGTCATACTTACCGGATTACTGTAGAAAAGGATTTGGAGAGGGATACCCTGGTCTGGAATTTATTTGATCTGGATATGAATCAATATATACTGCAAGACGCAATAATTCCGTTGCAACAGGAATCGGGTAGTCCGGTAATCGATGGCATCGAATGGATTCTATTTTGGGAAAAACATCGGCTAAAAGCGATGGTGGAGATGGCAAACAGATATGGTCCACTTAGGGAGAATGATTGGGATGTAGCGGGTACGCCTTATCATGGGAATAACGTCTGGCAAAGTATTAGTAGTCCTAGTGATGTAAACAGATTTTATGTCAGTTGCCCAATTGAAGAATTACAACTGCCCGATTTATTAAGCGGAAATCCAGGTTTTTATTACCATGATTTCGAGATCCGTTTTACGAATCAGGACAGTTCGCTTTATTTCCACTGGTATGGTAATGACAGCAGCGAGTATGTCCCGTTTACGGCCTGGGATGTTGGTCTTGGAACTTACGATGATTTCAGTGATGATGTCCGTCTTCTTCCTTTGGGGGGCGTCGTGGGAGAGGGATTTGCTAATTACGCCGCAAATACAGATCCCTATTACTCTTACCCTGCCACTGACTGGCTCTATTTGCGGGAGCCTCTGGATAGTCTGGGCAGTTATTCTGCTTATGAACAGGATATTGTAAGTGGAGCTTTGACTAAAACCTGGTGGGATCATTCAACCGAATCAATTGGCCCGCTAATTTTTTGTGATTATTCATATTGGATGGAATTACTACCGGAAGCCGGAACGGTAATTCGTTTTGTAACATCCAAGCCACTGGCGCCGGGATATGAGTTCCTGGTAACCACTCCGCAAGCCGCACCGGATAGTTTCCTGGTCTCAGTAGACACCTATTTTCTCTATCCCAACTATCCCAATCCGTTTAATAACTATACCACCATTCTGTTTTATCTTCCCAGTGTTGCCCGGGTAAAAGTGACGGTGTTTAATGTCCTGGGTCAGAAGATAAAGACTTTGATAAATTCAAAACTGGAAAAAGGAGAATACCGGGTTCGCTGGGATGGAAAGGGTGAGAATGGTGTAAATGCTGCTTCGGGTATTTATTTTGTTCAAATGGAGGCAGCGAATTACCGGAAAGTCCATAAGATGATTCTGGTAAAATAATGAGATTTTATGTAATAAAATATTTTGTGGAGGTGATGGTGCATGTGCAAGAAAAACGCTCCAAATTTAACCTTTTTATTTTTGCTTATTTTTGTTCTCAGTTATGTAATTTCCGGTTTTGCTCTTGGCCCGGATGAGATAAAACCGCCAACTCCGAATATTCCTGCCTGGTATTACGAAAAGGTGATGTCAACGCTGGCAAATGTAAATAACATATCAGCCTGGATACGGGCGGATGGTTTATCCGGATACAATCTGATTGGATATAAAGGTGGAATTGTATATCCCCGGGGAACCGCAGCTGTGGTCTATCAGGATGGAATCGTCTGGGGCGGATATGTTAATGATGGGATAACACCGGCTTTACGGGTGGGAGGGCAGACTTACAACGTCGGAACCCAGGCGGGCAGGATTATTGACACCGGAATCGCCCAGTCACCGAATGATCCGGAGGTTCGGATTTACCGGATCCGCAGAGATTATCTCACAGTTTCTGAGGCTGAATTGCGTCTGGGCGCTGCTGATTTTTTTAATATTTCTCCATCCGAAGTAGCTCAAGCAGATATCGATTCCATTCGGGCAAATTATCACCGGGATTGGCTGGAGTGGCCGGCAGCCTATGGCGCCCCTTTTTATGACCAAAATGGAAATGGTGTTTATGAGCCCCAGTTAGGAGAAGAACCCGGACTGCAGGATGCCGACCAGGTCATCTGGTTTGTCTGCAACGATCTGGATATTGGCAGAGTATCTTCGCTGTATGGGTCACCGCCTATGGGTCTGGAATTGCAGGTAACTATGTGGGGATATGATGATGCCAGTACCCCGCTTGATCAAGGAATTTTCCGACGCTATCGATTAATCAATAAATCCGGGGTAAGCATAGATTCGATGTTTATCGGTATATGGTCGGATACGGATCTTGGTGATCCTGGTGATGATTTTCTCGGCTGTGATACCATTCTCAATTTGGCATATAGTTATAATGCCTATCCTCATGATAACGAATTTGACCCATTTTTTATACCGCCGCCGGCTATCGGTTATAGTTTACTGCAGGGTCCCCTGATACCTGCACTGGGTGAGACAGGTTTGTTTAATTTTCACGAAGTCGAGAATATGAAAAACCTGGAAATGACTTCGGTTTGGATGAGAGTTACAAATACTTACTATTCAGATCCACCTCTACGCGACTATGAAGGAACGCAGTTAATGTATCAGATCCTGAATGGTTATATACCCATTTGGGTGCATCCCCCTATATCTTATACAGTTGGTTCGGGGCCGCACACAGGAGAGCCCACCAAATTTTGGCTTTCGGGTGATCCGGTTTCCAATTTTGGCGACGTAGATGGTCAGGGAAACAACTACAGTGCTGCCTCCCGCCGCCTTATGAACAACTCCGGTCCGTTCATCATGCAGCCGGGAGATACCCAGGAGGTGGTTTATGCGCTGGTGGGTGGCATCGATCCCACCGGGGACAATATCACAGCGGTTGGTGTGTTGAAACAGAATGTGGAATTTTTCCGGAATTATTATGGTGTGGGGATTATAACCCCGACAATACTACCCCGGCTCAGTTTTCCCGATCAATTCTCTTCCCGATTGAAGGTCATGATAAGACTTCAGGATTATTTCGATGTGAATGAATGCCGGTTGAACCTCTATCCGGAGATCGGAGAGGAGGAATCATTCAATCTTTCACTTTATGATGATGGAATGCATGAGGACAGCTTGGCTGGTGATGGCATCTGGGGGAATATCGTAACTATACAAAATAGAAAATACCCCTATCGGGGCGATCTTTTTTTAGAACAGGGAAACGATAGTTACAAGCTTGATGGAATTTTGACCAACCTTATTCTGCGGCCTCTGCCGGAGGTGATAAATTTGCGGGTTAGCTGGGAAAACGGTAAACAGGACGGGAAAATCAATTTCAATGAAAAAGTACATCTCGCATTCGATGTCAAAAATCCGGATGGTCTTAATGCCATTGATAAAATTGAATTTTTTAATCTGTCGACGGATGGAAACTGGTCTGAATTTTTCTCCACCAGAAAAATTCTTCCCGGAAGTATTGCCCGGTCGGACTCTTTCTATTTTGAATTTATGGCTCCAGGCAGCGGAGACTCAATAAACATTAGATACCGATTCCGTTTTGATTACAACAGCAGTCTATCCTCCCTTTCTTATCCCTTGGTCCGCTGGAAACCGGGAGCACTTCGGGGAGATACTTTAAAAGTTGAAGCCAATCCTGGTTGGTTTTATAATTTAATCCCGATTGTGGCTGACCCGAATCTGTTGACCGGGCATCTCTACCAGGTAGAATTTTATTACCAACATCCGGATACAATAAAATTGTTCTGGATGTTAAAAGATATCACAACAGGTGAATTAAAATTGAATGATGCGATACCGGGGGAAACCATTAGTGATGATTTGCCGGTAATTGATGGTATTGAGTGGAATGTCGTCCAACCCAAACCTGGTATTGCTGCGGTAATTGAGATAGCCGGGCCTTCCGGCCCACTCCCAGCGGAGGAATGGGATGAAGTGGGGAGAGATTTCAAGGGTAAAAATGTATGGCACGATTTAAACGCCACCGCTGATCCCACCCGCTGGTATGCCAGTGCCGGTCGTGGAAAAGGTGATAAGAAGAATTTGGAATTTTATCTTCCATTTTCCAAAAGACGTGATTATGAAATACGTTTTACCCAGACAGGTGGTTTTGGTCTGTATTATTATAATGATCGTAAAATATGTACAACCCCCTTTGAAATGTGGGATATCGGCGTCAATACTCCGGATAACCCCGCAGACGACCACCGCATGATCCCGTTTTTAGATAATAAAATGTGGGAAACCTCGGCCACCTGGGGCTGGGCCACTGGAATTGACCCGGCACTTAGGTATCCCATGTCGGATTTGATTTATTTCATGGAACCGCTTGATACTATCACCACCACAGGTTCCTATGATAATTTTGCAGCCAGGTGTATTTCACTCGGAGGGGCAGGTTCATATTATAATATTCCTGGAAATCCCTCCGGCTATTATGTTGACTTCAATTATCCGGTTTCAGATTTTGTTCTTTGTGACTACGACAGTTCGGATCGACCTCCAGAAAGCGGCACGGTGATTCGTATTTATACAAAAAAATTAAATAAACCCGGAGATGTCCTGTTCGTCCAGGCACCAAATGCCCACCAGGATTCACTATATGGCATCGCCGACCGGTTTGTGCTGGAACAGAATTATCCAAATCCGTTTAATGCCGGCACCACTATCAGGTACAGTTTGGCAAAAGGGGAGAAAGTTCGGCTGGATATTTTTAATTCCCTGGGTCAGAAGGTAAAAACACTGATTAATGACTATATCCTGGAAGGTGAATATCTTGTCCATTGGGATGGTTTTAATGACCGGGGAAATAAACTGGCCTCGGGCATCTATTTTTATCGCTTGCAGGCGGGTTCTTTTGTAAAAATCCGGAAATTTATCCTGTTGAAGTAATATCTTAATCCTACTCAAGGTATCACAGAGGCGGCTTTTTAGCCGCCTTTTTTATTTCAAAAAATTTACCAACCCAGAGAATTATTGCAACATACAGACAGCTTCTTCGTACTCTTCCTTGTATAAAAATTCTCAACAGACAGGTGCAAAATGAAATTATTTTACCTTTTTATCTGTCTAACCATTTTTACCTTTGCAGCTGCTCAAAACAAAGAATATCCCAGGAAAGTTTACAAAGCAAAGAAAATTAATCCACATCCCCCCACCATCGATGGAAAATTAGGTGATATTATGTGGGAAAAAGCCATGCTGGGTGATGGATTTTTGCAGCAGGATCCGGTTGAAGGGGACTCCGCCACTCAGAAAACCTATTTTAAAATCTGTTATGATGAAAAAAATCTTTATGTCTTAATTCATGCCTTCGATTCTGAACCATCCAAAATCGCATCACTGATGTCCCGCCGGGACGACATCGACAATAGCGATGTGGTGGGAATTTTACTGGATAGTTATTGCGACCGTCGGACATCTTTCGAATTTTCGGTGAATGCCGCCGGTGTTAAGCGCGATGGTGTCCATTCTAACGACGGGGAGAACGAAGATTACAGCTGGGATCCGGTCTGGGAATCTGCTGTAGGTATGACTGAAAACGGTTGGGTTGCGGAAATGCGCATTCCCCTAAGCCAGCTGCGGTTTGCCAACAAAACCGAGCACTGCTGGGGCATGGAGGTTTATCGCTATATTCACCGTAAACATGAAGTAGATATGTGGCAGATGATCCCCAAGAATGCTCCAGGCTTTACTTCCTATTTCGGACAGCTGGAGGGAATTTACGGGATTCAGTCTCCCCGCAGAATTGAAATTCTGCCCTATGCGGTTTCCCAGGCCAATAGCTATGAAAAAGAAGCGGATAATCCCTTTTCCAAGGGACGGGATTATAAGCTAACCGGTGGTATGGATGGGAAAGTGGGGCTTTCCGGAAATATGACTGTGGATTTTACCATTAACCCGGATTTCGGTCAGGTGGAGGCAGACCCCTCCGAAGTGAATCTGACCGCCTTTGAAACATTTTTTGAAGAGAAACGGCCTTTCTTCATTGAGGGGAAAAATATCTTCCGGTATCCACTGGGAATCGGCGATGGCGACTTTGCCCGGGAAACTCTGTTTTATTCTCGGCGAATTGGCCGGGCGCCGCAGTATGAACCGGACACCGATGATGATGAGTTTCTGGATATGCCGGCCCAAACCTCAATTATCGGGGCAGCAAAACTGAGTGGTAAAACCGCCAATGGCTGGTCAGTTGGGGCATTGGAAGCCATGACCTCCAAAGAAACAGGCCGGCTTTCGCTTTACGGAAACCGGCGCACCCAGACAGTGGAGCCTTTTACCAATTATTTTGTGAGCCGTTTGCAGAAGGATTTTCATGAAGGAAGGACCAATTTTGGGGGAATGTTTACCGCTACCAATCGCAACGCCGACCAGGCTCGATCAACCTTGCTTACCCATTCAGCCTATACCGGCGGGATCGATTTTTTACATCAATGGAGTAATAAAACATATTTCTTCGATTTGAAAACGGCCTTCAGTCAGGTTATGGGAAGTAAGGAGGCGATGGTTGAAGTACAGGAAGCTTCTGCCCGTTATTTTCAGCGGCCGGATGCGGATTATCTTAAGCTGGATTCAAGCCGAACCTCTTTAAGCGGTCATGGCGGTTCGATCAGTATCGGAAAGCAGGGAAATGGATATTGGGCCTATGCATTAGGTGGAGTCTGGCGGTCTCCCGGTCTGGAATTAAATGATGTGGGTTATTTGCAGCAGGCGGACCAGGCGATGGAATTTATCTGGGTGGGATTTCGGAAACTCAATCCCTTCAGCATTTTCAATCGGGTGAGTGTAAACTTTAACCAATGGCGAGGCTGGGATTTCGGCGGTGAAAAAATATTTGAGGGAGGGAATATCAACGGTGGTGGAGATTTTAGAAATTTCTGGGGTTTCTGGATGGGAATAAACCGGCAGACACCGGGTCTCTCTGCTTCTGCTTTAAGAGGGGGGCCTTCCCTGCGCTATGAAGGCAGCTGGAATCAATGGTATGATGTCTACAGTGATTCCCGCAAAAAGTGGCAAATCGAGTTGAGTATTTCCGATGTCTGGAATGATGACGGAATCTCCGGCCGGCACAACTTCTCGCTCTGGCTGAATTTGAAACCAAACCGCCGGTTAACCTTTAGTCTTGGTCCTTTTTACAACCTGAACAAAGATAACCTGCAGTACGTGGATACCATGGAAAAGGATGATCAGGACCGCTATGTGATGGCCCGTCTGGATCAGAAAACATTTGGGATGGTGTTTCGTTTGAATTACAGTATCACGCCGGAACTTTCCATTCAATATTACGGACAGCCATTTATCTCTGCCGGTGCATATAGTCAGTATAAAAGAATTACCCAGTCCCGGGCGGAACGATATGAAGATCGTTTTGTGAATTACAGTAAAGATCAGATTTCCTATAACGCCGAAGATGAGGTTTATTATGTAGACGAAGACCGGGATGGCGTGACCGATTATTCCTTCGATCTCCCCGATTTCAACTTTAAGCAGTTCCGTTCCAATCTGGTGGTGCGGTGGGAATATCTGCCCGGTTCGCTGCTCTACCTGGTCTGGTCCCAGGGACGAACAGACTCCAACGCCTATGGGGATTTTTCCCTCAACCGGGATTTCCGGGATTTGTTCAGCATTACTCCGGATAATGTTTTCCTGATAAAATTCAGTAGATGGTTCTCCATCTGAAAGGATGATCAATATAGATGAAAAAGGCGGCCGGTTGAGCCGCCTTTTTTGTT
>CAYVKM010000113.1:0-10150 GCA_964452045.1 uncultured Calditrichaceae bacterium | reverse complement strand
GGCCCGTCTGCAGATCATCCATAATGCAGCTGATCCAGGTGCCGGTGTGGTTGATATTTATGTAAATGGTACCCTGACCTTTGATGATTTTACTTTCCGGGCGGCCACTCCCTTTGTGACGGTTCCGGCCGGTGTGGTCCTGAATGTGGGCGTTGCTCCGGGTAACAGCGTTTCAGCGGCTGATACCTTAAAGAATTTTCCGGTGATGTTTGCTGCCGGTGAGACCTATGTGGCGATTGCCAATGGTGTGCTGGATCCCAGCCAGTTTGCTGCCAATCCCGATGGAAGGGATATTGGTTTCACCATCTTTGCCAAAGAAGGTGCACGTGAACAAAGCATCAGTAACGATAAGGTCGATTTCTTTGCCCTGCATGGCTCAACTGATGCACCAGCAGTGAATATTTATGGCCTTGGAATAATTCTGCAAAACGTTTCCTATGGAGACATCAGTAGATACCTCTCTGTTCCTGCCTGGAAGAATTGGCTGGTGGTAACAACACCATATCCGAATTTTAATCTGGTTGGTATATACAAAGCTGACCTGCGAAATTTAGATGGGCAATCCATGGTAGTCTTTGCCTCAGGATTCTTGAATCCATCAGCAAATCAGAATGGAGAATCTTTTGGAATCTTTGCTGCGTTGGTTGATGGCACAGTGGTAGAACTGCCAAAAATATTTGGTACCGAGGCGCAAGAGGCTATGGCTAAGGTGGATGGTATTGACTTAAATCAAATTGCCGGACTGGAGGAAGCTCAGATCGTTACCAGTTTTAATCTGATGCAAAACTATCCGAATCCCTTTAACCCGACCACCCGGATTAGTTTTCACCTGCCTGCCCGGGAATTGGTAAACCTAAGAGTTTTTGATATCACCGGTCGGGAAGTAGCCGTCCTGGTCAATGATGTTAAAGAAGCAGGTGAGTACAGTATTGAGTTTAATGCAGCCAGCTTACCTAGCGGAATGTACTTCTACCGCATCGATGCAGGCTCGTTCAATCAAATCCGAAAAATGATGCTTATTAAATAACCCATCTTTAGTAAAGTTATGGTTTGAGGAGAATAAACCTCCCGATAAAATTGTCTATCGGGAGGTTTATTATTGGAACCATACTATTTTTAAAAAGTCCTATCTAGCTAATACAACACCGCCATTTGAACTGTTATTTGGTGCAAATTGATAGTACGATACAATTAGGTCATCTTAAAAGGGTATTAGCGCCAAGCCATTTTTTGTAAGAAATAAATTTTCGGTTTGAGGTTCTTTAACAGGCGGTCGTCCGGTTGGATGACCGCCTTTTTTATTTGCCCGGTTAAGAAAAAACAAAAATATTTATGTAATATCCCCTTCGTATCTTGACAAATTTATCAAAATTTTGTAAATTAATTTATTCGATTAAAGTTAAGATTCCATTTCAATGGCATAATTGGTTTTAACCTCCTCCTGTAACCTCACACTCAACTATCGTCGGAATACTGATGCTGGAAATACCCGGGTGATGTTTTTCAGTATTTGCTATTTACTTTTTTTATTACCTAAAAATGTTGTCTCTGTATTCGTTTCGCGAATGAGCAAAATGCTTGGGATTTAGGAATTTACTTAGCGCATTATGCAGTGTTCTAAAGATAAAGATAGTGTTGATACTTCGAAATATTGGCTGTGATGATCAATTATACATGGGGGTACACTATGAAATGTCAACGTTTTATCTTTATTCTGCTTTGCTGCCTATCCGTATTACCACTTTTTTCTCAGGAGAGGATAAACAACAAATACCATCCGGATTATCCGTTTCTGGTAAGACCGCAGAATCATGATCCTAATTTCAAGAATTTTCCAGAAAAATCTTTCTATGAATCCCAGGACAACTGGCAGGCCATTATAGACAGCACCTGGGGACCGGGATTACCGCTGGCCAATAAACTGCAGATATTTAACGATTATACCTCTCATTTACATGATGAATTTGATGGATTTTTGTCTCTGGGAATGGACTGGTCGGACTGGGATTCTTTAAGGAATCACTATCTGTCTCAAATCAATGACTCAACCAGCCGGGGAGGATTTTCCGCGATAATGAGTCAGTTGGCTAATTCCTTAAGAGATGCGCACACCCGGGCCGTTGATACGGGTGTGACCTGGACACCGCTGAATCCGGGTATTCCATTACTGATGCTATCTGGCTATACAACAATTGAACATTTCGGTGCCGTCCTTACTACCCTGCCGGACAGTACGTTGCTGGTTTTAAGAACAGTTCTTAATCATCCCCTGGGTTTGCAACCGGGTGATATCATCCTGGGATATGAGGGAATTCCCTGGAAAATCTTGGTACATGAATTACTCACTGCCGGTCTCCCTTTTGTGCCTAATGGCATCGGTGCAGCCAGTGCATATTCAGATTTTCTCTTATTAGGGGCAGGAATGAACTGGCATCTCTTTGATACCATCGACGTCCTGCAGTATTCAACCCAAGATACCCTGCATCTTTCAGTTGCACCTATGATCAATTTAAATGTGCCATCTATGCTCAATAATGAACAGATGGAAATACCCGGGATTCCATTTCCGGATTTTTTTAATGGCCAGATTGTCAGTTACGGGATCATCAATAATACCAATATCGGACTTATCTATTTGTTTCAGGAATGGCCGGAAGCAGCGGCAGATGATCAGTTTGCCCAAGCTGTGAGTGCTTTGAAAAATACCGAGGGATTGATCATCGATATGCGCTTGAATTTTGGTGGATGGGCACTCTTTGAAGAAGCTTTCGATATATTATTTAATGATTTTACCTTAACCATTGAGGATGCTTATCGTTATGGGCCATCAACACTTACCCTTGTTCCATCCGGAAATGCCTCTCTTTATCAGATTGACGGTTCACTCATGTCCTTGTACGATCATCCTATAGCGGTATTATTAGGACCGACCTGTATCAGTATGGGGGATCTTACCGCACAAAGGTTTCGTTACCATCCCACTGTCAGGTTTTTTGGCAAACCTCCCGGAGCCAGTCTGGGAGATAATCTGGATATCACAAATTTTACCGACTGGGTCTTGCGCTATTCTATCAGTGATATGTTTCATATTAATCAACCTGGTAGTTATCTTAACCGGGCGGAATTTCCTATCGATTTTCCGGTCTGGCATAATCCGGCCGATGCGGCCAATGGCATAGATGCAGTGGTTGAGGTAGCGTTGGACTGGATGAATAACCTGGTTTATGGACATGATCTTACTTTAAATAGTGGCTATTTTTCGCCGGGAATCGATACGGTAGAGATAACGGCCCTCGTTGAGAACCCGAATTCACATCCCATTTCTTCTATTGTTTATATCGATAATGTAGATACTACTTTTAGTGATTCCGTTAGTCTGCATCGGGAAACCTTGGGTTCGGGAAACGAAATCTGGAAAGGGAAATATGTCCCACCGGTAATCGAGGATCTCTTTAAACTTTCCATTGGTGCCTATGATTCGACTGATAATGAAGAATTCATCAACAGGGATATTAGTAGATTTATCACCATCGGTCCATTGGAATTAGCTGGTTATCAGGTAGTGCAGGTTTTGCCGATGTTATGGGGCTACCGCACCTACCTCAATTTGTCTGTAATAAATGCCGGTTTAACCGGTACTGCCCCAAATGTAATGGTTGAACTCACCACTGAGGATACGACTGTATTTTCCATTGGAAATGCAAAACAAACTTTTGGCAATATCGCTTCCGGTGCAATTGTTACCAGTCCCCAAATCATTGCAATTAACTGCTATTCTTATTCAATGATAGATACCCTGCGCTTTAAAATAAATATTTATAGTGACGGTTATTTGTTCTGGCAGGACAGTTCCGATGTTATTGTAGGGATTAATACCGTGCAAGCACAGGTACCTCTGACCTATGTCCTTTATCAAAACTACCCCAATCCTTTCAATCCGAGCACGACTATTGAATTTGATCTGCCAAGAACCGGTGAGGTGACACTCAAGATTTTCAACATACTTGGAGAAGAAGTTACCACAATAGTGTCAGAAAAATTGACTGCAGGCAGTTACAAATACAGTTGGGATTCACGTGGACAGGCCAGCGGAGTGTATTTCTATCATCTTACGTCCGGTGATTTTACCCGCACAAAAAAAATGTTGCTGGTAAGGTAAGTTTTCAGGTTTAAGCTTGAAAGGAGATTACAAATGAAAAAGACTTTAATGTTTCTATTTGCTCTGTTTCTGGTTAATTCCTATTTATTTGCCCGGGCAGAAATTACTAGTTCCCTGTTAGAGGCAATCTTAAAAGCTCAAAAAACAGGAACGACTGTCAAGGCAATTATTGTGCTGGATAACCAGTACGATATATCGGCCCTGCATAAACAATTATATGAAAACAAAACAGATTTGCAGGACAGAGCATTTATTGTCATTACTGAATTACAGAAACATGCCAATCGTACCCAGGCAAATCTGGTAAATCTCTTAGAATCAAAGTCAAAGAGCGAGGTGCTTCACTATCAGAAATTCTGGATTGCCAACATTATTGCAGTAGAAGCACAACCGGATATCCTGCTGGACCTGGCCAAAAGAGAAGATATATCTCAAATGGATCTGGATGGGGGTTTACAACTCATTAAACCTGTTGAAAAAAGAGCTGCGGTATCCTCACCCAATAGTGCAGAACTGGGACTTAAAGTAATAAACGCTGATAAATTATGGCGAATGGGCATAACCGGCAAAGGTGTTATCGTCATGAATCTGGATACCGGAGTTGACGGCACTCATCCTGCGCTTACTTCGCGCTGGCGGGGCAATGATCCCGGTGTCCCTGCTTCTGCGGCTTGGTATGACAATATAGATGGTTCTTCCTTTCCCGTGGACCCCTTTTATGGCGTAGGCGGGCATGGTACTCATACCATGGGTATTATCACTGGATTGGATGTTTCTACCAATGATACGATTGGTGTTGCATTTGATGCCAAATGGATAGCTGGCCGTATTTTTGTTCCTGAAGATCTTGCATTTTGTAGTGGTTTAATGTATGGCTTCCAATGGGCAATGGATCCGGATGGACATCCGGACACATATAATGATATGCCTATTGTTATAAGTAATTCCTGGGGATGGGGTTGGCAGTGTACCCCATTCTTTCAACTGGCTATGGATGCCCTGGAAGCTGCCGGAATTGCTCTGGTTTTCGCGGCAGGGAATAGTGGTCCCGCTTCTGGAACTGTTATCACACCTGCTATGATAAATAAAACCGAAATGAATGTGTTTTCAGTGGGCGCTTTGAATGGAAATAATGCGAGTTTACCCATCGCCCAATTTAGCAGCCGCGGCCCGACCTATTGTACCGGCTTGGGCAATCAGATAAAACCGGAGGTTTCCGCTCCGGGAGTTGATGTACGTTCCAGTGTTCCAAATGGTGGTTATGAATATTGGTCGGGAACTTCCATGGCAACACCGCATGTTGCCGGCGCTATTGCCCTTTTAAAACAGGTATTCCCGGGTAGAACAGGTACAGAGCTTAAACAAATGCTCTATGAAAATGCTACTGATTTAGGTGCCACAGGAGAAGACAATACTTACGGAATGGGAGTGATTGATGTTTATGCCGCACTTTTGGCGAATATTTCGATTACCAATCCCATGCCCCCTGCAAATGTTTCGGTATATAGTGATTACCAAACACCAACCTCCGCTTTAATTTCCTGGGATGACCCAATCAGTTCCGTGGGAGGCAATCCCATGATAAACTTTGAAATAGAAATATGGCGGGATAACCAGTTTGTGACTAGCATTAATCAGGCTGTTGAGAACTATACAGATACCCAATTATCAGACGGACAGCAATACGTATATAAATTATATACTCATGATTTAACTTCAGACAGCTTGAGTGATGGAGTAATTGTATCTGTTTATGCCGGCGGTTCGCCTTTTCCCTCTCCACCAACCAATCTTTCCTGCCAGGTGGAAGGAGATAGCGTTTTGTTACAGTGGGATGATCCCATAACCCAGACTGATGGCACATCGCTTGATGATCTGGATAAGATATATGTTTATCGTGATGGCGACAGCGTTGCCAGCGTGCTGCCCGGGGTGGAAAGCTTGGTGGATTATCCGCTTCCCGGTTCCACCGTATTTTATACCTTGCAGGCGGTTGATAATGAGCTGCCTTCTCATTGCAGTATATTGAGTGATTCGATTGAGTGTTTTGTTGGTGTTACGCCGGATTACTTAGTATGGGTGGGGCATCAGGCTGTGCTGTCAACCATTGCCAGCGCCGAAAGTGTTTTTTATGCTATTGCCGCCAATGGTGAAAGTGTATTTTTAACCAACGACCTTTTCGAATTTGGAACTGACCTGAGTGTCTTCCGGGGTATCTTTGTGGTTTTGGGTCAATATGATCATTGTCATTGGTTACTCCTGAATGATCCGGAACCGCCAGCGCTCGAAGCTTATCTACTGAATGGAGGAAAGTTGTACCTGGAGGGCGGTGTATGCTTCAATGTTGATCCATCCGATCCGGATGAATTCCGATATGACATTAAACCCTGGTTCGACCTTGCCTTAACAAATGCCTATACAAGCAATTTATTAGGTATTCAGGGCCTTGATTATTTTTCGAATTTCTCATTTGATTATAGTGGGTTGTCCTATGTGCTGGAGGAACTACTACCGATAAATTCAACACCCATCTGGGAGAACAACAGTACCGGTGCAGTTTGTGGTGTCTGGAATATCGGAGCCGGATCTGGAATAGCTATAGGTGTTGTGCCGTGTTTTGGTGATCTGGTGGATAGCGGCAACGGGGTAACAAGTTCAAAAAACCAATTAAATCCTTTAGCTGGAAAATTCTCATTCGCTGATATTAGGATACTAAATAACCTGAAAAATGAGAATGGGACAAAATTCATCAAAAGATTTGCCCATAATCCTGAACTCAAAACACAACGAAAACAGCCACATCAGTTACTTCAATTTTCTGATAATGCAACTCACATATTGGCAAATAACAAAACCGATTTGATGGCTGCTTATCTGGCCTTATTACAATCAAATCCTGCTCACGCCATATATGCGAGGACAAATTCCAGTTATTTTATTCCCGGTACCGATACCGTGTGGATCAACTCACAAATTATAAACCCTGATACCCAACAGGTTTCCGTACAAGCAATTATAGAATATTTAAATTATAGTATTGTCGATTCCATTCCCCTGTTTGATGACGGTCTCCACAATGATAGTACAGCAGGTGATGGGATATACGGAGGATCCTGGCCTACCTGGCCTGAAGAACAAACTTATTCAATTAAAATTCAGACCTACTCACATAGTTTGGGAATAAATCACTTTTTAAATAATGCAGTATTCTTTACTACGGTTGGCCCGATGGTTTTTGAGAGTTATCAGGTTCAACAGATATTCCAGCTGATAAGCGGATACCGGGCTTATATAAATATATCTGTCAGGAATAACGGATTAGTCAGCCCGGCTGGCGATGTGGAGGTGGAATTATTAACTGAGGATAGTACCATAGTCAGTATTGGTAATGCCCGTCAAAACTTTGGAGAGATACTGGCAGGCCAGGTTGGTACCCCACCCGAACCATACTCGATAAGAACAAACACCAAACCGCAAATTGATACGATACTCTTCAAGTTAAATATTTATAATCATGGAAATCTTTATTGGCAGGATAGCACGGTCACTGTGATTGTCGGAATGGAAAACTTTACTAATTCAAATCCACGGGAATACAAACTTAAGCAAAACTATCCTAATCCCTTCAACCCGATTACGGCAATCGAATTTGACTTACCAAAACCCAGCCATGTTCATATTGTCATCTATGATTTACTAGGGCGACACATTAAAACATTGCTGGACGCAAAACAACTGGCCGGTCGCTTCCAATTGTTATGGGATGGCACCGATGTTTCAAACCAGCCTGTCGCTTCCGGTCTTTACTTCTGTCGAATGGAAGCCGGCAATTTCGTGAAAGTGATTAAGCTGGAGTTACTAAAATAGAATCAACCTAAGCTGAATTAGTGCCTAGTGTTGGTATCTATCTAAAGAAAGTTGTTCATGGAATTCTGCTGAAAAGTAAGATAAAAACAAGAAGAAGAGATCATGAAGAAATTACTAATTTTCAGTTTTATTTTTTTCTGTTATTCCCTCTCATTTGGAGAAGATAACAAAAACTCATTGATACGGGATGTTCATAATCAAAGCAAAAAACAATTAGATCAAATAAATGAAAATAATTCTACGGGCAGTTTTTATCTGTCGCAGGGTTTTAACCAGCAGGAAGAATTATTAATGTTCTCCCACAACAGTAAAAATCCTGTAGAACCGGAAAAGTCAGTCATAGCAGGGATAATCAAAGACGACTTCCGGGTTAATGATGAGATTAATGTAATTGCAGGGCATTCAGTTTCTCTCTCGATGGTAATGGGCACCAGTGGCAACTTTATCATCGTTTCTCAAAATATATGTACTGTGGGCTATAGCATGGCCTATGGCATCCATTATCAGCGGTACGATTCATCGGGTGTCGCACAAGGATGCTATACCAAGGTGAATGATAATGAAATGGAGGGATTTTCTCCTGATATTGCCATGGACAGGGATGGGAACTTTGTCATTGTTTGGCAGGGTTTTCGAAATGACAGCTATGACATCTATTTTCAGCGTTATAATGCCTCTGGTTACCCCCTGGGAGGTACTGTAAGAGTAAATACCGGAGTTGCGAACTTCGTAGATCCTGCAATCGGGATGAACGAAAACGGCACCTTTGTAATTGCATGGGCAGACGATATTATTGGCAATGTATTTTTTCAAAGGTATAATTCTGCTGGCATGGCCCAGGGCGGGAATGTCCAAGCAAATAATGTAGTAAATGCCTGGTATCCTGCCATTTCTATGGATGAAAGTGGTAAATTCGTCATTGTATGGACGACTGATCGTAATAACTATGGTGATATTTATTATCAACAATATGATTCCATAGGTGTTACCCATGGCGGGAATGTCAAAGTAAATAATACAACGCAAGCATGGTGGTCTCCAGCAGTTGATATGGCCCGGAGCGGTAACTTTGTTATTGTTTGGGGTGATAACTGTAATGATGTTTATTTTCAGCGCTATAGTTCTACAGGTGTTGCGCAGGGCGGAAATGTCAAAGTAACCGATGATACGGAAATTCAAGCAGCACCCGACGTTGCCATGTACAAAAGCGGAAGCTTTAACATTTCATGGACAGATGGTCGTAATACAATCCCCAATGTAACGAATTATGATATCTATTCTCAACGGTTCGATTCATCCGGAGTTGCTCTGGGAGCAAATTATAAGGTAAATGATGCGCCGGGTCATCCATTAGGGCCTAGTATGTATTCGTTAATAGCAGTCAGCGAAAATGGGAATTACGTTATTGGTTGGATAGATTATCGTCATGGCTGGACCAATCCCTACCTATACTTTCAATGCTACGATTCCACAGGCAATGCCCAAGGGACGAATGGGTATGTCCGAGATGGACAAGGAACAACAGTAGCTCAGCACTCCCCAGATGTTGCAAGAGATGGGAGTGGAAATTTTATCATTGTGTGGCATTATAACTTGCCATACTTAGACATTTATTATCAACGGTATGATTCAACAGGCGTTGCCCTGTGGGGAAACATGGGAGCCAGTATTACTGTTCCTCTTTTTACCTCACAATGGTCTCCTGAAGTTTCGATGAATTCCAGCGGCAGATTTGTTATTGGGTGGGCAGACTCTCGAAATTCTGATAATCCTGATATCTATTTTCGGTTTTTCGATTCTTCTGCTATTGCCCAGTGTCTCAATCAAAAAGCAAATGATGATCCGGGAACTGCATCACAAGATAATCCGTCAGTTGCTATGGACATAAATGGTGATTTCATCCTTGTTTGGGAGGACTATCGTAATGGTGATCCTGATATTTATTTACAACAGTATAATTCTGCCGGCAATACCTTAGGATCAAATATCAAAGCGAATGATGATCTAGGGACAGCGGCTCAAGAATATCCCTCAGTTATCATGAATGAGAGTGGTGACTTTGTCATTGTTTGGCAAGACAAACGTGATGGAAATTCTGACATCTATTATCAGATATACAATTCC
>CAYVKM010000112.1:4529-10468 GCA_964452045.1 uncultured Calditrichaceae bacterium | reverse complement strand
GATTTGTTCCATCCGGCAGGATACCCGGACTGTTGACTCCCATTGCCCGCAGCTGGATTTCATTCTTCAGATAGTAAGGGATTTCAATCTCGCCTTTCTGAATTTTTTCCAGGAGCGCCGGATGCGGTACATCGGCCAATAGTGTGGTAGAAAAAAGCAGAATAGCAAATAAGAGGAGGATAAAAGGAAAAAACCAATTTCTGTTCAATAAAAATTGCGGTTTCATAAATGCTCCTTCCTTAGAGAAGACAGGACGTTTATAATATATTATTTATGCATTTTCCCATAAGTAAATATTTTCGGTGAAATACCAGGTAAGTTAACTATTAATCTGAATTACACCGGATTTTTTGTTGTTTTAAGAATTTCCTCGACGGATCGATACTATATTAGAGGTAATCAAAAAGATTTCATACAATGAGTTACTTGTTTCTCGGATATTCCGGATTTGCCCCCTTTAAGAAATGGTGGACCTCCATCTGTCTCATCCCTTTTGCCCTTTATTTTATTTTAACCCATGGTCATTACTCCCTGATAGATAATGCCGATTTGATTATCCATGAAGCCGGCCATTTTTTCTTTGGCTTTTTTGGCGGCTTTATCCATGCCGCCGGGGGCACATTGATGCAAATTATTTTTCCTTTGTTTATTGCCTTTTATTTTTTCCGGGCAGGTTATCGCACAGGTGTTCAGGTTTTCATTTTCTGGCTGGGTCAAAATCTGGTAAACATTAGTGTTTATGCGGCGGATGGGCGGGTGCGTAAACTTCACCTGATCGGGGGCAAACATGACTGGTATTATATGCTGGGTCAGCTGAATCTGTTGGATAAGGCAGAACTGGTCGGTGCTGTTTTTTTTATTTTAGCCATCTGTATATTTGTTTTCGCCCTCACCATTCCCCTGTTTGTCGATGATGAATCCTTCCAAAATTAATTCTTGCTATTGTAAATTTGATTTTATTATTATTAATTTAGGTTCGATAACATGCTGACTTGGATTTTCAATGTAATACAAAATAAGCAGATCAAATCTCTCTTCAATCCCTAGCTGTGGATAAATAACTAAATAAAGCAGGAAATAATTCGATAATAGGGTAAAGTAGTTTATATTGACGGTTAATTTGGAAGTGGCCCAAAATAAGTGAACAATCGATGGCAAAAATAATAGCAATATCCAATCCCAAAGGAGGCGTGGGTAAAACCACCACCGCCATAAATCTTGCCGCCAGTCTGGCGATTGCGGAAAAATCTGTTTTAATGATTGGCATGGATCCCAATGGTGCACTGAGCGCTGGCTGGGGATTTGAAGAAAACGATATCCGGGCTGGAATTTACGAAATATTTTTAGGTACTTACGACTGTATCGATTCAATTCATCATTTCGATCTTCCCAATCTCGATCTGATCCCTTGCAACATTTTTACCCATGAACAAGAGGTCCGGCTCGAAACCATGTCGAAAAACCGGGGTTTGTTTAAGCGCAAACTGGATGATCTGATTGTGAAAAATAAAGCTGCATACGATTTTGTCATCATCGATACCCCACCAGCGGTCAGCGATTTAACTATCGCCGCCCTCTATGCTGCCAATTCGGTGCTCATCCCGCTTCAGACCGGATTCTTTGCCATTACCGTAGTTAAAAAATTGATGAGTATGATCGAACGGGTAAAGAAGGGGGTAAATCCCGATCTGGAAATCGAAGGTATTTTACTGAATTTCTATGAAAAAAACACCCGGGCTTCCCAGCGGGCGGTGGATGAAACCAGGGAATTATTCGGCAACCTGGTTTTTGAAACAGTTATTCCCAAGAACGCCGCCATTAGTTATGCCGCTTTTGAGAAAAAACCGGTCGTGCTGGTGGATGCTCTGGCTCCCGGCGCGGTCGCCTACATGACCCTGGCTGACGAAATTCTCCGTAGAAATGTGCCGGAAAAATGGCGGATCATTTTTGATGATGTTAAAGAAGAGACAGAACCGGAGCCATTAAAAATTTCCAGTCTTGGTTAAACGTTTACCGATTTCATTTAAATTTCCCTGACAAGATTTTAGAATCGATTCTATCTGTACTTTATATTATCCTGCTAAAACACCCCAATTTCTTCAAAACCATTTCAAGCCAACAAAATTCTTCTTTAAATTCCTGCTCAGTATTTAATAATTATAATCTGTCCTGGTTTTTTTATGAAGAATATTTTTTACCTGTTGCTGTCTTTATTTGGAAAAGACTTTCCCGGAATCCATCTATCTAAACTCAACCGTAGAATTCCTTCAGGATTTCAATGTATTCTTTCGACCATATTATTTTTTTCTTTGCTTCCCGGATTGACCAGAGCACAAAACAATGATGGAAAATTAACCGGCACTATTGTTGACACAGGAAAGAAACCTGTGGCAGAAGTGTATGTCACTTTGGAGCCGGTTAATCGCACTGCTCTTACTGATAACAATGGCTGCTTCGAAATCAGCGGGATTCCGGCGGGCAAATATTCACTCACCTTCCGGCATATCAGTTATCAGAATAAATTCATAAAAAATATTTCAGTTTATGCTGCTCAAATCACTATACTGGACACCCTGCGACTTCAGGAAAGAATTTTTCCCTCGGAGGAGGTTTCCGTAACCGCCACACGTTCGGAACGCAACCTCTTCGAAGTATCCAAACCCCTAAACCTGGTGAGCAGCAGACAAATCGAGAACCGGGAAGCCAAAACATCCGCCGAAGCCCTTCGGGAGGAAACCGGCCTGTTTGTGCAAAAAACAAATCATGGCGGCGGTTCGGCTATCATTCGCGGATTAAGCTCGAATCAAATTTTATTGCTGGTGGATGGCGTCCGCCTGAACAACTCCACCTATCGACTTGGGAATCACCAATATCTTACCACGGTGGACAATCAGATAGTGGACAGAATTGAGGTAGTGCGGGGACCTTCTTCCCTGCTGTACGGCAGTGATGCGCTGGGTGGTACCATTAATATCCTCACCCGGAATCCCGATTTTGTGCCCGGCGGACTGCAGTTTCAATCCCGCCTGTTCAATCGCTATGCCACAGCCGATGAGGAAAAAACCAGCCGGGCAGAATTTCAACTAAAAAATCACCGGCTTGCTTTTATGGGTGGCCTCAGCTATAAAAATTATGGCGATCTGAAACGGGGCAGCCAACACAGCCGAATTGAACTGGAGCAATCGACAGACGGCGTATTCCAGCGGCCCAGCGGTTACAAAACCTATGATATTGATGGGAAACTCCTTCTGGCACTTTCTGCGGATCAGTATCTGTCTGCAGTCTTTCAGCAAACCCGGCAATATGACGTTCCCCGTTATGACAAATACGAAAATGATGGATACTTTCTCTGGAATTACGAACCGCAGCGCCGGCAATTGACCTACCTGAGGTATGAAAATCAAATCAGGAAACGCTATCTGAATTCTGTCCGAACCACAGTGTCCTATCATCTTCAGGAAGAGGGCCGCAAGATGCAAAAAACTGCCCAAGGCGAGATTACCGATGAATCAGACCAGGTTCACACCTTTGGGCTAACCATTGATTTGAATTCTGTTCTGGGCAACCATCTTTTGACCTACGGCAGTGAATTCTATTTTGACAAAGTCTCCAGTAACCGGTATTTCATCGATCCGCAAACCAATTCCTTCGAGGAGGATATTCAGGGAAGATATCCGGATGGCGCCAGGTACAACAGTTACGGACTTTTTCTCCAGGATGAAGTACAGTTAAGACTGAGCACCTTACTTTCCATGGGACTCCGTTACAGTTATTTTACTACTGACATCACTGTACCAACAGGTAGTTTTTTTAGCTCACCAGACGGTAATTTTTCCCAGAATTTTAAATCCCTGACCGGCAGTCTTGGATTGGTCCATCAGATTATTCCGGGATTATATCTGAACTGCAATCTGGGGCAAGCCTTCCGGGCGCCCAATTTAAGCGATATTTCCAAACTGGGAGAATCCAAAGGTAATATTTACGAAATTCCCAATCCGGATCTGGGACCGGAAAAGATGATGAGCGTTGATGCCGGTTTCAAAATTAACGCTCCCAGAATCTTTGCCACCTTTTCGGTCTATTATTCCCAGATAACCGATTTGCTGGCCAGTGCAGAGACCACGTACAATGGATCATCTACAATTGAAATAAACGGCATCCAGTACCAGCTGAAATCAAAAAAGAATATTGGCAATGCTTACATTCGCGGAACCGAAGCCGAGTTCCATTACCGGCTTTCTTCACACCTGGAAACCGGAGCGAATCTGGCACACACCTATGGACAAAATACCACCCTGGCCAAACCAGTGGGCGGCGTTCCCCCGCTCTTCGGGCTGGTGAATGTTAAATGGCAAAAACCGGCTTATGGAGTGGAATTTTTTGCCCGTTTCGCCGGGAAACAGGACCGGCTGTCTGCCGATGACCTGGATGATCCTCGCATCCCTCCTGGAGGCACGCCCTCCTGGTACACCCTGAACCTGCGAGCGAACATCCGGATTCAGAAATATATCCGGCTGCGGGGCGCCATCGAAAATATCCTGGATCAGAATTACCGGGAGCATGGCTCGGGCATTAACGGACCGGGTCGGAATTTTATCCTCAGCCTGGAACTGAATAGTGCACTGCAATAAGTGATAAGTAACAGGTATTTGGTTCGATTTATTTATCTGCGGAATTGTATCTGAAATTTAACATAAAACAGTTGCAGTTTTTCAAAGGTTGTTTTACTTTCTCATCCACATTTCTAACGAAAACAGTTTTTATCTAATTTCCGGAAGGAGACATAATGGTTGTTTTAAAAAATCTCCTGGTTAAACCAGGTTTTAAGATGATCCCAGGATACATCTTAATGCTATTTTCTATTTTATCGAATACCGTTGCCCAAAACGCAGACAAACCGGACTGGGAAGGTGGTCGGCCGGATGGATGTACCACCATCATGGTGGGGAAGGATGCCAGTGCAGACAGCTCAGTCGTCACTTCCCATACCTGCGACAGCCACCGCACCCGTTCCTGGGTCAATATCGTTGCACCCAAAGAATTTAAACCTGGGGCGATGAAAACCCTGGTTCAACGGGTAAATGACGATTCATTGGCCATGCCCTCTTATAAATATATTCCAACCGGGGATATCCCACAGGTTTCTGCTACCTACGGCTATATCAATACTGCCTATCCCTGTATGAACGATCATCAGCTGGCGGTGGGGGAATCGACCTTTGGCGGCCGGGAAAGCCTCCATTCCGAAAAAGGTCTCATCGATTGCCAGCAATTGGTGGAGTTGATGGTCGAAAGATGCACCACTGCCCGGGAGGCCCTCAAAATGACCGGGGAGCTCACCAAAAAATATGGCTGGAATGATGAAGGCGAATGCTTGACCATTGCCGACAAAAATGAGGCCTGGGTACTGGAAATCGTTGGGCCCGGCCGGGGCAATCTGGGGGCTATCTGGGTGGCCCAGCGTGTCCCGGATGATCATGTGACCGTGAATGCCAATGGCAGCCGGATACGAGAGATCGATCTCAGCCGGCCGGAGTATTTCATGGCTTCGGAGAATGTTTTTCAGGTAGCCCAGGACAGCGGATGGTGGAATCCTTCTCAAGGTCCTTTCCAATTCTGTTATGCCTACGATCCGGAAAGCCGGCAATCCTTTGCCGCACGGCGCCGGGAATGGCGGGTACTGGATCTGATAGCCCCTTCGCTGCAATTACAACCGAATTCGGAGAACTACCCCTTTTCAGTAAAACCGGATACCCTGGTCACTGTGGCTAAACTGGTGGAAATCTTCCATGACTATTACGAAGGTACCGATTACAACTTTATCAAAGATATAACCTGGGCAAACAAGGATGGAAAAGTGGAGATTTCACCGCTGGCAAATCCGTTTATGCCTTATGATATGAATCCGCTGTTTAAAATCAATGGCGGATGGGGCTGGC
>CAYVKM010000112.1:0-4429 GCA_964452045.1 uncultured Calditrichaceae bacterium | reverse complement strand
CCCAGTCCCGGGACTGGTTACCGGATGAGGTCGGCGGTGTAGTCTGGCTGGCATTTGATAATGTGGCTACTTCCATTTACACCCCGGTCTATTGCTGTGTTACCGATCTGCCAAAACCCTTTAAAACGCCGGGCCGGGTGAATGGTTTTACCCTGGAATCTGCCTGGTGGGCATTTAACCGGCTGGGTACCCTCACCGCCCAGCGCTGGGGAGATATGCGTCATGATGTGACTGCGATATGGGGACCCATGCAGGCCGAGCTCTTTGCCAATCAGCAAAGAATTGAACAGGAGGCGCTTGCCTTGCTGAAAAAGAATCCCAAAAAAGCCAGGGAATTCCTGACCAACTACACCATGCAGTGGGGTAACAAAAATGTGGAACAGGCCTGGAAGCTGGGCGATCAGCTCTGGACCAAATACGACGAGAAATTTTGACAACAATATAAATTCGGAGCGCAAATGATTTCAAATCGTTTTATCCGATATCTTTCTTTTGTATTGATTTTGTACACTGCGCATTCGGGATTTGCCCAAAAAGAGATGACCAGGAACCGGGTGTCTTCCCCTGACGGCCGGATTGAAATTTTCTTTCAGCTGAAGGATGGTGCGCCCTACTATAGCGTGGACAAGGATGGCGAACCGCTGATCCTGGCTTCCAAAATGGGATTTGTACTGAAAGATGCTCCGGCATTAGACAGAAATTTTTCCATAGAAAAAACCGAACAGAATTCATTTAATGAAAACTGGGAGCAGCCCTGGGGTGAAGTCAGATTTATCAATAATCATTATAATGAACTACGTATCCGGCTGAAGGAAAAAAGCAAAACGCCCCGGTATTTGACCATCATCTTCCGGGCCTATAATGACGGGATTGGTTTCCGCTACGAATTCCCGCTGCAAAAAAACCTGGCTGATTTCAATATCATGGATGAACTGACCGAGTTTGCCATGCCCGCGGATGAAAATGTCTGGTGGATACCCGCCTTCCGTGGTAACCGGTATGAATATCTTTTTACCAAATCCCCCATCAGCGAAATTGATACCGTCCATACCCCACTCACCATGGAGACTACAAAAGGAATCTATTTGAGTTTTCATGAGGCCAATCTCACCGATTACACCAGCATGACCCTAAGTGGCTCGGATGATTTTAAGCTCCGCTGTGTGCTCATTCCCTGGTCCGATGGCATAAAAGTAAAAGCCAAAACGCCTTTCAAAACTCCCTGGCGGACTGTACAGATCACAGAAAAACCAGGGGATCTGATCACCTCCTATCTCATTTTAAATCTGAATGATCCGAATAAATTGGGGGATGTTTCCTGGATTACCCCCGATAAATATGTGGGCATCTGGTGGGGCATGCACATCGACAAGTACACCTGGGGATCCGGTGAAAAACATGGTGCCACTACCGAGAATGCCAAGCGCTACATCGACTTTGCGGCAAAGTACGGTTTTATTGGAGTGCTGATTGAAGGGTGGAATATCGGTTGGGACGGCAACTGGACCCAGAATGGCAGTTTGTTTAATTTTACTACTCCTCACCCTGATTTTGATATTAATGAAGTGACCAGTTATGCTGCGTCAAAAGGGGTAAAAATTATCGGACATCATGAAACCGGAGCGGATATCGCCAATTATGAGCGGCAGATGGAAGATGCTTTCAAATATTATAAAAACCTGGGCATCGACATGATCAAAACCGGGTATGTAGGCACCCGGGTTCACAGCACGATGGGAACCACTGAATGGCATCACGGACAATATATGGTGGAGCATTACCGGAAGGTAGTAGAGCTGGCGGCCAAATACAAAATTATGCTGGATGTCCATGAGCCGATAAAAGATACTGGCATCCGGCGAACCTATCCCAATATGATGACCCGTGAGGGCGCACGCGGCCAGGAATACAATGCCTGGTCGCCCGATGGCGGAAATCCGCTGGACTACCTGACCATCATCCCGTTTACCCGCTGCCTGGCCGGTCCGTTTGATTATACCCCCGGGGTATTTGATTTAACTTTGAAAAGTGCCAATAAACCCAATAACCGGGTGCGAGGTACCCTGGCCAAAGAACTGGCTATCTATGTGGTGGTTTACAGCCCGCTGGTGATGGCGGCAGATTTGATCGAAAATTACCAGGATCAACCCGCTTTTAAGTTTATTGTCGATGTTCCGACCGACTGGGCCGAGACCAGAGTGCTGGATGGGAAAATCGGGGATTATATTACCGTGGTCCGGAAAGACCGCAAGAGCGACGACTGGTATATTGGCAGCATTACCGATGAGAACGGCAGGACGCTGGAAGCGCCGCTCAGCTTCCTGGATCCGGGAAAAACCTATGTGGCAGAGATCTATGCTGACGCAGCCAATGCCAACTGGAAAGACAATCCCCTGGCAATTGACATTCAAAAAGGATTGGTCAATCAGCAGACGACATTGCAGTTAAAACTGGCTCCCGGCGGCGGAGAGGCGGTGCGAATCCACCCGGCCAGTGATGAAGATTTAAAACAGATTCAGGATTACGATAAATAATCCAATTAACCATTTGAAAATGATCACTTAAAAGTACAATATGAAAAATTTAATTGCATTAGTTATCATCCTGTTTTTATCGCTTAATACTTTTCCTCAAAACATAAAAGTATTAAAACCTTCTATTGGCAAAAAGATCAGTTATACCAAAAAAGAACAACAAGAATGGTTAAGAGCGATTGATTTACTTGATAAAGTTAATGATGGTAAAATTGATTATGAATCATTACCAGATCAAGACAAACTTTTAATTGGTAAAATTGAGAGTGGAGAAGGTCCTATAACAATATGGGGTGATAATTGGTATGCGGGTGGTGGACCATATAAAATATTATCATCATCAAATCTTGGCACAGCAAGAAACGTAAGCTATAAGCCTGAAAATATTCAAGATTTTAACTTATTAACTGCATGGGGAGAAGGAAAATCTGACTATGGAATTGGTGAGTATATTGAGTTCTATTTTAAGCCATTCTCACCAAGAGTAGATAAAATTATTATTTATGATGGATATTTCAAAAATCAAAACCTTTGGAAAAGTAATTCAAGAGTAAAACAATTTAAGTTATACATAAATAATATACCTTATGCCATTTTGGATTTGGCAGATACAAACGCTGCTCAAAGTTACTCAATTGAGCCAATTCAGTCCACTACCAAAGATGTAGATTTGGTACTAAAATTTGAGATCCTCGACATATATAAAGGTTCAAAATATTCAGATGTATTAATATCAGAAATAAATTTTGATGGTCTAGATGTATTTTGCCTCGCCGGAGAAACACAGATTCAATTGGCAAAATTCAAGACTAAAAATATTGAAGATTTAAATGAAGGTGATGTTATCTTGACTTATGATTTAACCAAACAGAAGCTTAAAGAGGTAATAATTAATAAAATAGAAACGGTTAGACATAAAGGTTTGGTTAAATACCATTTCGAGAGTGGAAAAGTAATTTCTAGCACCCAAGATCATCCATTTATGCTCAAAGAAAAAGGTTGGAGTTCATTACTACCGAACAAATCGACTCTTTATAAAGGAATTGAGAATATTATGAAAATAGAAATTGGAGATAAATTTATAAAAATCGACCCTAACGGCGTTATTACAGTTGACAAATTAATAAACATTGAATATTTAGAAAACGAACAACAAACATATACAATCTCAAAACTGAGTTCAGGTGAAAATATTATTGGAAATGGTTTTATTGTTGGAATTGAAGAACTAAAATATAAAAAATAAACAGAAAAAAAACAACCATGACCGAAAATCAAATTTTAAAAAAACTTCGATTAATATACCAAAATCTGGTTTTGATTATCAATGCGCCGGAAGAATTTCAGAGAATCCTGGCAGACATCCGGTCTGAAATACACCAACAGGCCAGCCGGCAATACAGCTTCATTCTGGCATTTGTCAAAAATCTGAAGGATATCAATAAACAGATTCCCATCGCACTTCCCGCTTTACAGGGAGATGGTTACTTATGGATTGCTTATCCCAAAAAATCATCAAAGAAATACAACAGTGACATTTCCCGCGATAAAGGCTGGGAAATTCTGTGGGAAAACAATTACGTGCCGGTCACCCAGATTGCTATTGATCAGGACTGGTCGGCCTTATGATTCCGGCAGGTTGATAACATCAAGCAGATGATACGTAAAAAAGCCCTTAGCCCGGAAGGCCGGGAAAGAATAAAGAAAAAATAAGAACAGGAAAACCAGAATGTCAGATAAGACCATCAGTAAATTTATGGAGCACCACTTTCGTCATTTCAATGCAGCAACCGTGGTTGATGCAGCCAAAGAGTACACCAAACTGATCGAAAAAGGCGGAAAAATGTTACTGGCCATGGCCGGCGCCATGAGCACCGCCGAAATCGGTCTCTCCC
>CAYVKM010000111.1:0-10511 GCA_964452045.1 uncultured Calditrichaceae bacterium | reverse complement strand
CTATTTTTTTAACTTCCGGAAAGGATTTATCGGCCTCCTCCTGCCAGCGACCCGGTCTGTTCCAGGGGGAAATGACACCCAGGATCTTCAGCTTGTCTACCGGATTGGTGGATTCAAACGCGAATCCCACCTGCTCGAAGATCTCCTGAACGCTGATTGCTTTCTTATCATTCCGATGGATAAGGATGGCCGGCACATGAAAACTTCTTGCTGTCCATATTGCCAGGATATCTTTTACCACTCCTGAAACGGATGCATGAATGCAATGCCCCAGAGACGAGCGTCCGATGATCTGCTTTTGGTAGACCTGTTCTCCAATTTTGATGGTCGGTTTATACAAAATCCTCCCGGGATATTCCAGTGGAATGACCACATATTCCGGATCTTCCAGAAAATGGATATCCTTTTCCCAGGTCGGATATCTTGGAATGGAGTCCTGCAGAAAAAAATAGTTGAATGGATTAATCATAAAAATACCCGGTTATTTACTTCAGATGACAACTCTGGCATTTTGTCTGCCCGTTTGCCGCAAATTTCTCGGATGCTTCGTTAAGATGACAGCGGTTGCAACCGGTATGGAAAGCCTCGCTCATTGTACGGGCGTTATGGCAGCCTGCACAAGTATGACCCTCAATTTCCTGCATTTCATCGTGACTCAGCATATCCGATTCATACGACTCGTCGTGGCAGGTAGCACAGGCGATATTTTTATTTGTCCCGGTCTCACTCTCAAAATGGCAGTTGCGGCAATTTGTCGCCTCAATATTTTCCCGTGTTTCGTGACAGCTGGTGCACTGGTGGGACTGAACGTCCATAAAATCTGCGTGGGATAGTCCATCCGCTGATACATCTTCGCCATGACATTCCGAACAGGGTAACCGATGGTCGGCAGAGAGCAGGGGATGGTGACAATCCGGGCAACCGGTAATTTTGCTGTGCTGATCATGATTAAAGATCACTGCTCCGCCGGAGTTAGCCAGAAAATATCGGCCGCTGTTTTCGGATTTGGGAAAAAACAGATAACCGCCTGCTCCAATCAGAAAACAAGAAACTGCAAAAATGGAGAAAAAACGGTGCGAGGTTACTTTACCATTCATCACTGTCATCCAGTATTATCTTGTCCTGATCCCCTGGAGCAATAGCATGCCAGGGACATCCTACCCGCATACAAATCAGAAAGGGTACTTTGGTGTTGGAAATCCCCACCAGAAAACCGGCAACATGTCCATCTCCCAGTCCGCATCTTTTATTTTTCACCCTCAATGATTTATGACAATGGGGGCAACGTAAATCTTTTGCCTCTTTACCCTGGGGAAGTGAAATGTTAGTCTTCCGCTCGTAAACATTCAAATAGGGACTTAACTCCACAAAACCATGCTCACCTTCCTGATTGATGACTTCCAGCTTAAGTATATTGCCTTCGGTCAATTCCTTTTGACACAAGGGGCAGTAAGAGTGCAAATAAGTGCCGGTCTTAATTTTCTTCCGTTCGTTATATTTGTGAGCATCCCAGAACATATTTTCCCAATTGTCCGGAATTTTCTTTGGGTTATTAGACATTTTGTTACCTCTTATTTGTATTGAAATTTTTCATAAATTATTTTGCTTAAATAACCCATATCACACCGTAAATATCAGCAGATTCCGAGATAAAATGCAAGAGATTTGTAATTTTGTGAATTTATTCGTAACAATTATATTTGAATAATTGCTCAAATAATTTATTGAGTAAAATATATATTGTGAATTTAATAGTTTAAATTTACCGTGGACATTATTGAATGATGATCATCGCTTTAGTCACAGGATCTTTTGGAAGTATTGGTGCCTGTATCAGACAGCTAAATGAAGTTAACCTAGGTTAATCAGATTGAAAATGAGGTTCAGGATTGCATCTTTTCCCGAAAATGTTTGAACACAAAATGCAGTGCGTCAGTAGTGTTCAGGTCTGCTGTTTTGCGCCTCAGGTAATGACTCTCCTTCCGTTCCCGGCGGGAGAATAAAATTTGCTCTTTCCGGGTTCCGGATTCCAGAACATTGATTGCGGGGAACATCCGCTGATCAGCACATTCCCGGCATAGGGTTAATTCCAGATTTCCGGTACCTTTGAATTCATGGAAAATAACCGTATCCATTTTACTGTTTGTTTCAACCAGAATCGTCGCCATAATGGTTAATGAACCACCGTCCTCAATTTTGCGGGCTGCCCCAAAAAAACGTCTGGGTAATTCCAGGGCGTTCGCCGCCAGCCCACCACTCAGGGTTTTGCTTCCGGAGTCCGCATCCTTGTTGAAAGCCCTGCCCATTCGAGTGAGGGAATCGATTAAAACCAGGGCATCATCCCCGTACTCGGCACAGCGGATCGCCCGGTTCATTGCCAGATAAGTCATGCGCAAATGCTGCACCACATCCTGATCCGCAGAAGAATGGAAAACCCGCACTCCTTCCAGATCGCGCTGGAAATCGGTCACCTCTTCCGGACGCTCATCCACCAGGAGAATAAATATTCTGACCTCCGGATTATTTTGATGAACCGCCCGGGCAATATGTTTGAGAATGGTTGTCTTTCCTGCCTTTGGCGGAGAAATGATCATCCCGCGTTGTCCCTTTCCGATAGGCGTGAGACTATCCATCATCCGGCCGGTTAGATCCCGGGGAGAAAGGGTCATCCTTAAACGTTCATTGGGATCGATACTGATCCCGGACTTAATATCAGCAATTTTGGGATATTCTTCGAAAGGTAAACCATTACAGGAGATAATTTCCTTTACTTCAAATTTCCTTTTCGGTTTTTCAGAGGGGACGATTTCGGCTTCAATTTCCAGCCCCTCACGCAACTCCAATTTCTGAATGAAATCAGCAGAGAGATATGGATCGTCCGGATTATCCCTGAAATTTGTTTCTTCATTTCTCAGAAATCCATATTCAGCCGGAGTTATTTCCAGAATTCCTTTGTATAGTTTTTTTGCTGCTTTCTTCATAACAGATCTCTGATTTTACATTTCTATAGTTGCTTCGTACTTACTTTGCGGCAGGTAAACTAAAAAATGTTAATTGACGAAGGACCCGATTTTGATAATTTGCGGCCAGAAAGATTTAGCCTTAACTTGTATACGAATTAAAACGAAGCAATAATTTAATCCATAAATTATTAAACTTTTTCCCAAATATATACAAGGAAATTTATTTTTTAATAAGGAGAGAGTAGTTATACGGATGACTGAAACACTTCTCAAGAGACACTGGTACGACGGGTGGTTCTATTCTATTTTTATTGATTCGGACCGTTCTCATCTCCGCAATAAAATACTTCGGTTTTTGGAAAAAGACAAAACAGTCTTGGATATAGGCTGTGGTACCGGTGGTTTTGTCCTTAAAATTGCGCCGTGCAGCAAATATGTGCTGGGGGTTGACATATCGGAAAGTATGATCCGAACTGCAAACAGACGCAAGAAGAAATCTGGTTTTACAAATATCGATTTTTTGATTGGTAATGCCCGGGAACTTTCCCATTTGATTGATCAGCATTTTGACTATGCTGTTTTATCTTTTTTTATTCATGAGGTGAATCCAGAATATCGCCTGGAAATTCTCCGGCAGTCTAAAAAATGTGCCGAGGTTTTACTGATCTATGATTATCATATTCCACTCCCCAGAAATATATCGGCAGTTTTTGTAAAGGCAGTGGAGTATTTTGCCGGTCGTGAACATTTTAAAAATTTTGTGGATTTCAGTCAAAACGGAGGAATCAGACCTCTGCTAAATTCAATTGATCTCACCATTAAAGATGATAAAGTCAACCGGCCCGGGATTTTTCAAATCATAAAAACGTTTTAGATATAAAACGAACCAAAATAAAAATAAATGGTATACTTTCTAAATTTTAAGATTTGATAAAAACGAAGGAGTATTCATTATGAAGAAATTAAGTGTTTCATTTATCATGCTAGGTTTGTTATTGTTTTTTGGATTTCAGGTTGCTCAGGCACAGAAACAGATGAAAACAGGAGAAAAACAGATGTCTTCGATTTATGATTTTACTGTTAATGATATTGATGGAAATCCGGTAAAGCTTGACCAGTATAAGGGAAAGGCTGTCCTTATTGTGAATGTGGCCAGTAAATGCGGAAATACTCCCCAGTATGAGGGACTGCAGGATCTCTATAAGAAATATGGGGATAAAGGTCTGGTAATATTGGGATTTCCAGCCAACAATTTTGGTGGTCAGGAGCCGGGAACAAATGAAGAGATTAAAGACTTTTGTACCACCAATTACGGGGTCACTTTTCCAATGTTTTCCAAAATTTCAGTTAAGGGTGAGGATATTCATCCCTTGTACAAATATCTGACCTCAGCGGAGACCGATCCTGAGTTTGCCGGTGATATAACCTGGAATTTCAACAAATTTTTAATTAATCCCTCGGGAAAGATCGTGGCACGTTTCGATTCGAAAAATAAACCGGAAAGCGATAAAGTGGTTAAGGCAATTCAACTTGCCTTAAAGTAATAACTGGTTTACAAACAAAAAAAGCGGGAGTTAATTCCCGCTTTTTTTATATCACTTCGATAGACTTTTAGATTTTATTGACTAAAAACTTCCTTAAAAAATTGTTTCATGTCATTCCAGGAATTCTCATCGGCACTTTTATTATAGGCAATAGGCATATTGAATTTTGCACCCAGGGTATCTGCCTGCGGATTGGTAAAACTGTGTTTGGCACCGGAGTAGGTAATAAATTGATAATCAACTCCGGCATCGTCCATTTCTTTCTTAAAAGCAGCGATCTGTTCCGGGGTTGTAAATGAATCGTCCCCACCGTTGCATACCAATATTTTTGCCTTCACCACACCAGGCTGGGCTGGATTATTGGTGGCTATCGAGCCATGAAAACTGACCACGCCATCCAGATTCATTCCCAGACGAGCCATTTGTAAAACAACCCCGCCGCCGAAGCAATAGCCGATTGCCCCGATTTTGGTGGTATCTACTGTTTCCTGGCTTTTTAAAAGATTTAACGCAGCCTGGAACCGGTCTTTGGCTACATCCATGTGTTGCATCACCTCGGTGGCAAATTTACTGGCATCCTCCGGATGAGTGGCCTGTTTACCCTCGCCATACATATCCACCGCCAGAGCGGTATAACCCAACTCGGCCAGCATACGTGCCCGCTTATGGGCGTACTCATTTATTCCCCACCACTCATGCACCACCAGAATCCCGGGTCGCTTGCCCTCCTGAGAAGCGTCGTAGGCTAAATACCCTTTCATCACCGTTTCATTATCCGAATATTCAACTGCTTTTCCCTGGATACCGGTGAGCTTTTTTTCCGAGCACATGGAGAATAAAATTATTGATGGAACGAAAAATCCCAATAACAGCACCTTCATTGAAGTCCCCCTTGGTTGATGTAAAAACTTATTCTTCCTGAACTGAAAAAATGTTTACGCTAATTTAGTTTAAAAATTCAGCAGATGCGAATAAAAAATGGGCGACTATTCAGGTTTTTTAGTTTAATCGGTTTCTTATAGATCGGAGGTTGGTGCTTAAATATTTTCAGATTACTCTGGTCTCATCGAGATCTCCTTTGAGATATAAACCGGAATTATCAATGCATACCGAGAAACATTCCGCCAAAATAGGGGACAAGCCAGATCAGCCAGAATACCAGACTGTATCGGTGGAAGTTCGTTCGTGATGTTTCACTCCCTTTCCATCTTACCCGAGTCGCCCAGATGGCATGGGCCAGCATCAACCAGAGGGCAATCTGGCCGGTTAAAGTGTGCAGTTTGGTGGGATCAAATGGTCCACGAGCCATGAGGTGCATTACCCAGGTACCGGAGACATCAAAGACAAAACCTGTCCAGAATGCTGCTAGATGCCATGGTTTAAGATAACGGGCAATTCGTTCCGACCAAACGCCCAGGGTGTAAAAAAGCAGGGCCAGGGTGATGAGCAGGGTAGAGAGAATTAATTGAATAGACATGATTTTTTGGGTTTTACTATGAGGACTAACCTCAGTGGCAGGATTTAGATTGTCCGCTGCAGCAACCGGTTTTTCATTTATCTTTATAAATAAGTTTAATTAGATAGCACCCAAACATTTCTCATCCATTATTACTCGTGTCTCCAGCTCACCCGGAAATCCCGGGTCACTTGAGTTACAAGACTGTTTATCAGATTTCCATAGGCTTTTTCGGGATCTTTTGCGTCAAAAGCAAAATTCTTACCTCCGAATATGCTAATATTACCTACCGTTCTGGTATCGCTTGCGGAGCTGCTCCAGAGGGATGCACCGGTGGAAGTTTCAAACATTTGGACAGAAAGTGTGGCGTCAACTTCAGCCGAAATGCTTAAAAAGCCTAATCCCGGTGTTATCTGGATATTGGGTCTTATATCGGAGACAACCAGTTCGCCGGTTAAAATAGTCTTGAGATTCTGTTTCTCACCAATTGCTTTAATTGCTGCCTGGTTTAACTGTTCATATCCAATTGTATTCAGAATTTCACTTTCAGATCCTAAAGGAATAATTCGGACAAGACCCTGATCCCGCCTGGCTGCCTCGGTAAACTTCCTGGTCGCAAAATCCCCAAGATTTCCTTTGGATGAAAAACTGAATTCTATAACACCAATGACTTCATGTTGTCTGAGATCAATCCTCGGCGGAACCATAACTTTTGATCCGCAACCTATTCCAATGCTCATCAAAACAGCGAAAATTGATATGCTCAAGCCTTTTTTCATGCAATGATTCCTTTCGATTTAGGATTCAATACTTTTACAATAATGCCGGTTTTTTACTAATACCATGATAGAAAAGAAATCAATTTTTTTGAAAAAATACAATTAAGCATACAGGTACAATATAAGGTACAAGAGGTTTATTGGACAGATGAATATTTGATAATATATCATTAATGACTGCAGGTTTAAAATTGTAAAACTTCACTTAATATTATTGTTAAACCTGTTTCATGAACTTACCGAATACTTTACTGGATGAGAACTTCCTTTTTCACCCCATAAAATAAAGGCATCAAATGATAACGGTGGCTCGCAACCATTCGATGCCAGTGTAATTAATTTATGCTTGCCGATAATAGTTGGATAAGGACAACTGCATCTTTTTTTTAGTGTCAGGTTTGAAATATCCTATTTTTGATATTTAGTGAGCGATACAATCATATAATCAGATTTAGTATATAAAGCGAGTCCAAATTTTTTCTTGTAAGTTATCATTATAGCGTTGTGTTGCTTTAACGGCGCCATAAATATTGCCTGCATACCAAGAAATACTAAAAAGACTTAAAAATCCACCTAATATATTCTGATTGGTTTTAAAAGCTTGTATTGTGGCACCAATAAAAACAGTATTAACTATGAAGGATGCAACTGCCGTCTGTTTGTGACCTGCATACCAATACCCAATTCCAGGAATTATATTTAAGAAGCTAGCCTTTTTGGGACTCTTCCAAGCAGCTTGCTCACCTTCAACTGAGATCTTGTTATAATTTTTAGCAATTTGTCCAAATTGATTATCTTTACTTAATTTTTGAAAAATTAATGAGGCTTTTTGCCAGCTACCAATACTTGCATATGCTAATCCAGCGTATAATTGAATTTCTGGACTTGAATCATTCAACTCTACAATAATATTTGTTAAACGGGATCCAGATTTAGCTCTTAAAAAACCGCGACACATAAGACGTGTAGCTTCCATGTGTTGTTCTGTATCTTTAAATTCAGACAAGTGGGTATTGAGCCATTCACCGGATCGAGCATACTCTCTTCCTGAAAATAATGCCCCGCCGATACCAAGTACAGCTTTTTCCCTAACCAATGTACTTTCAGCAGGAGAAAAAAAAAGAACTCTCTTGTATTCAGTTATCGCTCTATAATAATCCCCTTGAACATATAAAGACTTTGCAAATCCTAACATTTCGTCTATATCCTGAGCAGGTGAAAGAGCAAATAAAAAAAATAAATTGAACAATACTATTATGAATTTAAGGTGGATCGTCATAACGCCATCCTTTGGAATATAGCCATAGTTTTGAGTATAAATGAAGATCGTGCCCACACCTATGCAGACGATCAGACGACATCAGTATGCCAACGATTAAACCATTCTTAATCACTGCTAATCTTGCATATTCAGAACAGGAAGGAAACATTGGACAGTCTGTTCCTTTAGTAGACCCTATTATCTGTTGATAAAAACCAAAGAGACCTTTTGTTACTAACACCCATGGTCCAATACTTTCGGAATCTTTAGTAATAAAGGTCTCTTTATTATTTGCTATCGGATCAGATGGCTCATCCATTTCTCCTCGGTGAACTTGGGTATGTCCAGAAATAGCTGATAACATTATAAGTAAAAAGAGGAAAAATGAAACCCTTGGATATATTAATTTACCATACATTTTATCTGCACTTCCTGTGTGGTAAGAGCAATGGTTCCGACTCCTTTTCCAATTGATTGTTGTTCTCCTGGTATAAATAAACCTAAACAACAAACTCCTACTGCTGCACCTATTGCCTCCATAGTACGATCTTTACCTTCTGCCTTAATCGAGCCTTTTAAGGGAATGATGGTTCCATCAGTGGCCACGGTAGATCTAATATCGATTACAATAAGAGAGGATTTACCTAAAATCCCTGCTTTATTTGCCTCAGTTACAACAGCTATCACTGGTGTTCCTTTACGAAAAATTAAATAATTTTTCCAAAGAACATCTTGGGAAATTTTTACTTTAACTTGGCTTCCAACACTTACATCATTTGGAGTATATGCCTCTGCTGTAACGACAGGTATAGTAAAATATCTGGGAATAACTACAATTTTCTCAGATTCTTTTGATTGGTTGAAAACTAATATTAAAATTAATAAAAATAGTCGCATGATATATATTGTCAATTTACTGTATTTACGGTTGCAGCTGCCACTGTTGTCGCTTGAACCTGGGCACCGGCCGGAATTGAGGCTTTTCCACCTTTCATTAAAAGACCTAACACACAACAGAGAATTGTGACAACAAGGGACTCTGTTTGTTGACTTTTTCCTTCAATTAGTTTTTGTCCGCTCAGGGGTATTTTAGATCCATCAACTGCGGTAACATTCCTCAATGAAACTCCTATTTTTGCGGGTTTTCCGACGGCTCCACTTTTTTCCGCAATAGTAACTTCAGCAAGCACTGGAGCTCCTACTTCAATAACAGTATGCCCATTTATTACAACTGGTTCATCAACTGAAAGCATTACCATCTGGCCAGGTGAGACCACATCAGGATCAACGGCCTCATCAAACACTGCTACTACTGTTGTTCCAATCGGAACTTCTACTGTCGCTGCTAATGCAGCGGTGGGGAAAAAAAGGAATGACCAACTAAAAATGAGAAGCATCAGGGTTGCTGCAAACTTAATTTGAAAATCTGAACTGTGCATAATACACTTCCTCCTTTTTTTGATGAGTTTATAACAGAAATAACTCCAATATTAATGTTATGACATTAGATGAACACAAATGCTCATATCCGTATCATCACATTGGCTCTAATTTCAAATTTATTTTGCTTTTCAAACTTTATAATATTAAGCTCTGCCGCCTCAAAACATACCGGCACCACAGCATTCCCGGATATAAACCACCCTCTTTTTCACACGGTGGAAGTCAGAGCGAGACCATTCAAAATATTTTTAATACATCTCTATATTAAAAAATGAGTTTTTTCGGATTTTCTGGATTTAATCTAAATTTCTAAAAAATAAATGTCAAGAAAAAAAATAATTGGTCAGTTCAGGACCGGGATCGGGGCACAATAAATAGATTATCTCACCCGAACAGTGTAATCTTGATCTTCCTTTCAAAAGATTTCTGAATTGAATAATAGAAAGCAGAGAAAAACAAATATAATAAGTATGAAAAATAAAACAAAAATTTTACGTTATAGGCAGGGTATAGGGGCAGGATCCTATTCACGGATTTTTTATTACAATATACTTGTTTTAATGAGGCTAATTTTCCGGAAAAATAAACATTCTCACAGGTTTTTCCCAATTTATCTTTTTAGCTTCTTTAGCTATTAATTCCTCATTTATTCTAATATGGATGTTCCGAAAATGTGAGATCAATTGTTGATGTAAGGCACGTTCAGAATAATATAACTTGTAAGTTTCAGGTGTGTTCATTCCCGGAAGTATCCCGTCAGGAATTTTGTCAGGCACAAAATTTTTATTATACCTATTTACATAATATTCTGTAATTTCAGAAGGCAACTCATATTTCTGATATGATCTCCTCAAATAGTATTGATAGGCTAATTCCTGTGTATATGCATGCATAGTTGAGTCAATTTTAGCTTCATTATTAATGCCATTTTTTAAAGCCTCCTGCAGTAAAAATTCATTCCGAATCAGAATACCAATATCTTCTTTTAACTTTTGTGCAGAAGATATCCGCGGTCGTTTGTCCCAGGGAATAGAATCAATTTTAGTTAAAAATTCCCCAACAGTC
>CAYVKM010000110.1:0-10569 GCA_964452045.1 uncultured Calditrichaceae bacterium | reverse complement strand
GAATAGTATCAGGCAGGGAAACATTTGACCGTTGATTAAGATTTATGAAAAGCGTATCCTGGGTAAATTTTATCAGCGAGAGGTAATCTTCCGGAATTAAAGCAAGTTCATATAACTGCGGGCTAATGGTATCGGTAATTTTATCGGAATAAAATTGTAATGGATTTATAGGTTTGCTCTGTGGGTTCCGGATCTCAAAATGCAGATGTGGGACCCCGATTCCGGTCCGGCCGGTGTAACCTAATACCTGGCCTTTCCTGATCGGAAACTGATTTGGCGTTAGATGTAAATCAACACTGTATTGTTCCTGGGACTGCCTGATTTTATCCACATAAGTTTCAAGTGCTGGCATGAAGCGTTGTAAATGGGCGTATACCACAATGTTGCCGTCTTTCAGTTTTAAATACACGGCCTTTCCATATCCGAAAGCAGAGACTCGGACCCGCATGATATAGCCGTCCTGTATGGCAAATATCCGGTATCCGGTGCGGTTCCAGGTTTTGATGTCGATGGCGGCATGATAATGCCGGGGCCGAAATTCACAAAAACTGCTGGTCATGGCTGTGCTGGCATCGGTAGGCCATAAATAATCACTTGTCTGAGCGATGATGGTCAGCCAGAAGGAGGGCAGAAAAAGAACCAGAAAAATTATTCTAGAGCAAATGATACATTTATGCAAAAATAAAACTTCCTTTACCACGTTCAGTATTTCGGATCGATCTTGATTCGAGCATCCACAATTTTGCAATTTTTGGCTGTTAGCGCAACCATAAAAGGATTAAGATCCAGTTCAACGATCTGTGGCCATTCCAGTGCCAGGAACGACAGCTTTTGAATAGTTTCTGAGATATAATCCAAATCGACACCTGATTCACCACGCACACCATGCAGAATTTCAAATCCCCGGATTTCCCGGATCATTTCTTGTGCATCCCGGTTGGTGACCGGAGCAATCCGGAAGCTGACGTCCCTAAAAACCTCGATAAATATTCCACCCATTCCAAACATGATCATGGGACCGTAATTAGGATCGCGATTCATTCCCAGCGCCACTTCCCGCCCGGTTGAAACCATCTCCTGCACTAAAATGCCGGAGATCTTATCCCCACTGGTTACCTTCAGACTATTCTGCATAATTTCATTAAATGCTTTCTCGATGGCTGAAGCGCTGTTCAAACCAATCCGAACACCGCCGATATCCGACTTGTGCACAATAGCATCCGATTGGATTTTCAGGACCACTGGCGATTTGAGGTTTTTGTGAAATGCTGCCGCTTCCGAAGCAGATTGGACAATTGTACTTTCAGGAACAGGGAACTCATAAGTCTTCAGGATACTAAGAACATCCTGGTTCTTCAGATAATCCCTCTTTTCCGCTTTTGCTTCAGCAAAGACATGGAGTAGCTCATTTTTGCGGGAGTTATATTTAGTCAATTTACCTGACGGTAATTTTTTCCATTCCTGATACTGGAGCATTTTTGCCATAGCCTTTGCCGCGGATTCCGGATAGGCATAAACCGGCAGCTTCAACTCCTGGAATATTTCCAGTCCACACTCCTCATCCGGCTGGGCCATTAAAATGATAAAAACAGATTTATTTGTTTGTCCCTTCAGCGATTCCCTGAATCCTTCAGCAATTAGTCGAGGGGTTGTGTTTACCGGCGGGCGGACAATAATAGTAAGTACCGCATCGACATTGGAATCTTTCAGCAAAATATTCAGAGTTTTTTGATAAGACAGTTCATTGGCGCTGGCAATCATATCCACCGGATTGTGCAGTGCCGCTTCTTCCGGTAGAAAGGATTTCAGTACATCGATGGAATTTTGTGACAGAGAAGCCATCTGTAATCCGTATTTATCAATGGCATCGGTGGCTAAAATTGCCGGTCCGCCAGCATTGGTCATCACTGCCACCCGGTTACCTTTTGGTATTGGCTGGTTTGAGAATGCAAGTGAGAACTCGAAAAGTTCCTCTATAGTATCAGCTCTTAAAATTCCGGTTTGTTTTAAAAGTGCTTCAGTTGCCAGATCCGAACTGGCCAGGGCACCGGTATGGGAGGAAGCGGCTTTCGCCCCACTTTTACTGCGTCCGGCCTTTACCGCGATAATTGGTTTTTTTCGGGAGATGGAAGCAGCAGTTTTTCTGAATTGGGAAATATTCTCCAGGCTTTCCAGGTAAAGGGTAATTACTTTGGTATTTTCATGTCCGGCCAGAAATTCCAAAAAATCATTATCTGTGAGGTCTGCTTTATTCCCCTCACTGACAAAAATAGAGAAACCCAGGTGGAGCGCTTTACTCATTTCCAGTACCGCCACACCAAGTGCTCCCGATTGGGAGACAAAGGCCACATTTCCCGGATAAGGTTCGGTGGGCGAAAAACTTGCATTCATCCGGAATTTCGGATCGGTATTGATAACGCCCATACAATTTGGTCCGATGAGCTGCATTTTATACTTTCGGACAACTTTCATCAGTTCTTTTTCGCGCTTAATACCATTTCCACCCACTTCCCGGAAACCGGCGGTAATCATGATAATATTTTTTATGCTTTTTTTGCCACATTCTTCCACTGCGGAAACTGCCAGCTCCTTGCGAACAAGAATGACCGCCATATCCGGATTTTCCGGCAGGGCATCAATGCTGGCAATACAGGGAATGCCATTAATGTCCGAGGTGTTCGGATTAATTGGATACAATTGTCCGGTGTAACCAAATTTTATCAGGCTTTCCAGAAACACATTTCCCAGACTCCCTTCCCTACGGGAGGCACCGATGATAGCAATAGATTTTGGTTCAAAAAATTCGTTGAGAGACATTCCATACTCCGATATCTGCTTCTGTTTAAGAATAAATTTTTATTCCTTCCAATAAAGCAAAATTGGTTTCATTCAAATGAAACCATTGATTTTGAGCAGCCAATTTACCATCCGATCAATTTTATTCAAAAAGTAATTATAATATTTTGGAATAATAATGTTCATAAAAACCTCTTCAGGGGTGAGATATTAACTGTAATATGAAAGGTTTAAGTTTTATTAATCAAAAAACAATTTCCTCTTACTTCCGTATAAAAAATTGATCATAAAAATGAAGTCGAGGCTGGAAATAACGGCGGACTATTATGATAAAAGTAAATGTTGAATATTTTTTAATTATTATATAATTTGTAATAAATAACAATGGTGGAGAACCATGAAGATCTTACTAAAATGTCTGTTTCTGATTGCCTTTCTCCAGATTCTTACCCTTAATTGTGCCAGAAGTATATATAAAGTTGCCTATCCCACCTTAAGCGATGGGAAATATGATTCTGAGTTTCCCTATAAAAGTTGTTCCATTCAGCTGGAAAAAATATCAAAAACTGTTCGCAAATTATCGGCTATTGCCTATTACAAAAGTTATGTTCTGGCAAATGACAGCCGGATTACCGTCAACGATATCCACAATGATAACTATTTGAAGAAAGCAACCCGGGAAGTATTCTATAACAATTCGGTTATTGGAACTGCCACAGTAATTCAGCATCGTGGCAGAAGATTAACTCTCCTCACCTGTGCCCATATTGTCGATTTTCCCGATACCATAATTAGCTACTTTCCAACCGAAGAGGGAAAACCAAGCATTTATATTCAGAGTATCGCTTTCAAACAGCGCCAGGATAATTTTGTGGCGGATTTGCCGGAAAGAGGTCGTCTGGAACTACTGGTGATGGACAAAAAAAGAGACATTGCCCTGCTGGGTAAAATGTTTACCTCGGATACCCATTATCCCATACCGGTTTTTGATTATCCCTTGGGCAAAGCGAAAACATTAGAGTGGGGTTCATTTGTCTATCTGATGGGCTATCCCAAGGGGTACCAGATGGTAACCGAAGGAATTGTCAGTCAGCCCAATCGCGATAGTGATGGATCATTTCTGGTGGACGCACTCTTTAACAAAGGCTTCAGCGGTGGTATTGTTTTGGCTATACGAGATGGTGTTCCTAATTTTGAACTGGTGGGAATCGCAAACTCTGTCTCGGCTGATTATGAGTATATAATGTCCCCCCCGGAAAATATTAGCCGGACTGGATATGATTCCCGAATTCCCTACCAGGGAGAGGTGTTTGTCGAATTTAATAAAGTGATTAATTATGGCATTACCTTTATAATATCGATGGAGTCGATCCAAACATTTATCAAAGAAAATGAATCTGTTTTGTCGGATAAAGGATATGATCTTACACCGCTGGTTCAATAACGCGTATCGGAATGAAAAAATTTTGCCGTGAGAATTCAGACGGACCTTGCACACAATAAAATAGAGGTGGAACAGAATTATGGGTAAACTCAAATTAACCATACTGATTGTAGTATTTATTTTCATTATTATTCAGTTTATTCCGTATGGGCGTACCAATCCTACGGTAACCGGGGAGATACAGATGCCGGAAAAGGTTAATGCAATTATTCAGCGATCCTGTTACGACTGTCACTCAAATCAGACCACCTGGCCCTGGTATAGTCATGTGGCACCGGTTTCCTGGCTGGTAATTGGGGATGTGAATGACGGGAGAGAACATATGAATTTTTCCGAATGGGAAAGTTATGACGCAAAGAAAAAAGAAAAGTTAATAGAAGAAATCCCGGAGGAAATTGAAAAAGGTGATATGCCTCCATTTCGTTATCTGATGATACATACCCATGCAAAATTAACTCAGGCCGATATTCAGATTATTAAGACATGGGTCAAGGACAGCACCAATCAGGAATCGGGTGAAATGGAGTAATCCCGGAAAGTGCCGGTATTACCATAGAAAATTAAATTCTAAATACATTTTCAATAATACGGAAAGTTTCTCCGACGCAGTTTTGCCAGTTATATTTTGCTGCCTGTTGATAGCCTTTTTCGATCAATTCTTTATGCAGGGTAGAATTTTCAACTAAAGTTAGAATAGCCTCGGCAATTGTATGAACATCATAGGGATCGCAATATAAAGCCGCATCATTACAACGTTCCCGGAGGGAGGGAATGTTTGAGGCGATGACCGGACAACCGCAGGCCATGGCTTCGATGGGGGGCAGGGGGGACGCTTCGTAAAATGAAGGGAAAAGCAGACACAGACTCTTTTGATAGAGTGCAACCAGTTCGTCCGGATCGTTTATCTGTCCCAGAAATTTTATTTTATCTCTGCACCGGCTGGATTCTTTTTGGTAAAATTTTTGGAAGCTTTTTCCGGAAGCGCCGGCGATTGTTAATTGTAAATCTTTTTTCTGATAGACCAGTTCAAAGGCCTTCAATACTCCCTCAATATTTTTCCGCCGGTTTAATGCCCCCACATACAAAATTGATTTTTTTTCGATTCCGGCATAACTGTTAGACGCTTTGTTTAAAAATTTTGTTGGCAGTCCTCCATTCTGTACTGAGAAAATTTTGTGCTGGGCCTCCGGAAAAAGTTTTATCAGAGAGGACTTCTCAGAGTTAGATACGGTAATTACTGCATCAGCCCGGGCAAAAATTTTTGGGATCACAAAATGATACCACATTCTAAAGGGCAGGCTGTAGGCTTCGGGAAAATACTGGTAGGATAAATCATGAATTGTGACTACAACCTTTTGCTCCGAATTAAGGGAGGAAATTGGAGCAGTATTGCCCGGACAGAACAGCAGCCCGTCTGCGCAATATTTGGGCAATTCCAGTTGTTCCCAGAGATGCCCGCCGAATCTACCGATTGTTCTTTTTTCAATTTTTTGATAAGCCGGATTGAAAAGTAAATTTTTAGAAGCAGTTAACAAAATG
Source organism: uncultured Calditrichaceae bacterium (assembly GCA_964452045.1). Lineage (GTDB taxonomy): Bacteria > Calditrichota > Calditrichia > RBG-13-44-9 > RBG-13-44-9 > CAYVKM01. The sequence continues at coordinate 4,790 of CAYVKM010000110.1, read as the reverse complement.
ATCTGATATTTCTGCGGATCGATTTTACCATTGACCAATAACTGATCAAAAGCGGAAACGATTTCGTGTCCGTATCGCTGAACCCCGGTTATTGGCTGAGTCAGGAAACGACCGTTGATGTAAATTTTGTGCGGCATATTTTAATTTAAGATTATATCCCTTTCAGATGACGATTTTTTTATCCAACACTTCCTGATAGGCCAGGATCGTCTCCCCCGCGATATGTTTCCAGGAATAGTTCACCTGAACCCGCTTTCGCCCTTTCCACCCCATTTCATTCCGCTTTTTTTTGTTCAGGATAAGATAATTCAATTTTTTCTGCAGGTCTGCTATGTTTCCCTCTTCGAAAACCAAACCGGTATCACCAATTACCTCGGGGATTTCGCCCGAGCTGGACCCGAGTACCGCGATCCCGCTGGACATGGCTTCGATCAGAACCCGTCCGAACTTTTCTACCCAGTTGGGCATGGTAAGCGAGGGAAGCACAAAAATATCCATGCAATTCATAAACTGAGCAACTTCTTCATGTGTAGCCGATGGAACAAACTGTGCATCCACCCGGCTTTGATAGACCAGATCCTCTAATTCTTTTTTATAACTGCCATCTCCTACAAAGAGCAATTTACAATGAAGACCTTCTGCCGCCCGGATCAGGTGATGCAAACCTTTATGGATCTCCAACGCACCTACATATCCCACCAGCGGTTTGTTTTCCGGATTTATCTGTCCGCATAGTTCGGGCAAATCCCGTGGCCGGAAGGCATCGGTATTTACCCCATGAGTTATCTTTTTGAGGATACCGCGGTAACCCTTTTTCCGCAGCACTTCCATGGCCATTTCGTTTCTGGCCAGAATGGCATCGGTTTGTTTTAGCACATATTTTTCAATAAAATTGAACGGGACGGGATAATTTTTGTACTGATGCTGGGAAGCATGCAAAATCACTTTGCTCTGTGGGGAATAGCGGTTCCGGTAAAAGACGGTCTGAAAACTTCCCAGATTAAAGGGCTCATCTTCCAGATCGATGATATCCGGCCGGATTTTTTTGAGCAGCCTTTTCAATTGAGACTGAAAGACGGCCAGATGCAAATTGCCGGCAAACAGGATGTTTCCGGTAACCAGGTCAAACAGCTCATCTTCAGATTTTTCCAGGTATTTTTTACCGCCGCTCCAGAGTTCTTTCCAATAAGGAGGAACCAGCACGGTCACCTCCCAACCACTTTGCCGGGCAATCTGGTGGGGCAGGGTCTGGTAGAATTTTTGGATGAACGAGGTATAGGAGATCATCAAGATTTTTTTAGTGGCTTCCATTATTTAGCAGAATCCCATCAGAGGTTAAAAAAGAATAACAAGTAAAAAGTAAGAAGGTAAAAGGAAAAAGTGAACTTTAGTCATATTCATTATAGATAATTTATCGGACAAAAAAGTGTAATCATAAAATTTTGGCCGTCGGGGATTCATTGATCAAAAAGTCAAGAATTTACTCTGTATTAAATTGCCGGATAAAACCTATATCATTTGCTCAAATTTCCATAAAACTACCAGTTTTTCCGATACTGGCGGACAAATGACTTTATCTCCCCAAAGGTAATCCCGCGCAATACAAAGATGAGAACGAAATAAACGATACTGCCTGCCAATGCCAACATAATCACATTCCAGGTATGAAAGAAAACCAGGAAGAAGCCCATGCCAGCGGAAGCAGCGATCGCTTTGGAAATAATACCTAAAGGCAGGCGCATTTCTGCCATTTTTAGAGCAGTGAACATGACCAGCATCACCGCTGAAAATTCTGAAGCGATAGTGGCCAAACTTGCTCCTAACAAATCATATTTGGGAATTAAAATATAGTTCAGCACCACGTTGACCAACATGGAGACACCGGTGATCGCTGCCACCAGATGCTGTTTACCAATTGCATTAAGACTGGTAGAAAACAGGAACTTAAAAAAGATGATTCCCAGGGCGATTCCCAGCCAGCGCAAAGCCACCGCCGCCCGGGAAAATTCCGGTTCAAAAAGCAAATGAATAATCTGGGGTGCCAGCAAGTACAGTCCGGTGGCAATGGGAAATGCCAGAATGGTAATAAACTGGAAAGCCCGGCTAAAAGTAGAGTTAAATTTTTGCTTCTCACTGAAATAGAGAACCGAAAAGGCCGGGAACAGGGCCATGACAAAATTTTCCGGAATAAACTGCAGGCTCTCGACCAGCTTGTGGGCAGCATTATATAAACCTACCATCTGATCGGTATGAAAGATCTTCAGCATAATAGTGTCGATGCGGCCTGAGATGGTTCCGAAAATGGCCATCAGGGCAAAGGGATAAGCCGCCTTGAGCAGGGTAAAGGTTTGAGGATGTGCCCAGTGCCACTCGATCTTCTGAAAAAACCGGCGCATGAACAGAAAAGCGATCAACGCTTTCAGCATCTGGATAACCACATAGCTCATAAGTAGTGGGATCAGTCCGTGTTGGGTTGTCCACATAACCACGGTAACCGCCAGCATGATCAGCCGTTCAGTAAAATTGGTGATGGCCTCATACTCCATTTTCTCAAAAGCGCGGAAGACAGCAATAAAATGACGGCTCAGACTATCGAATACCAGGTAAAAACTGAAAATCCCAATGGCCATTTTCTGCAGAACGGTCCAGTGGGTGATCTGGGTGATGCCGTTGATCAGCAGAATTATAAATACGGATAGATAAATAATCAGGGGGATGGAACTGCCCAGGTACCGGTTGATCTCGGCTTTGCTGCGGGCGATATCCCGGGTAAGCAGGGAATTGAGCCCCATATTTCCCAGCACCATAAACAAAATAACAAAGGCGAAGGCAAAATTGTAAATACCGAATCCGTCCGTGCCCAGCATCCGGGTGAGTATGATAACCAGAGCCAGGTTAATGAGTTTACTGAGCAGGTGGCTCAGGTAGAGGACAAGACTGTTTTTAACGATGCGTTTACCGGTGTTCATAGGTTTATCGGATCGGTTCTCCTGGGTGGTGGGTAAAGACTAATTAGAATATCCTACACCATTTGGGTCAGTTTACCCGATCAGGAAAAAAGGTCCTGTTCGGCCAGATCGCACAGAATATGCCCGATCAGCGCATGGGCTTCCTGGATCCGGGCGGTTTCGGCAGAAGGTACGATGACCGGCAGGTCCACCAGTTTCTCCAGTTTTCCGCCGTTTCCTCCCAGCAGACCAATCACGTAAAGTCCCTTTTCGTGGGCCATGTTTACTGCTTCAATCACGTTTTCTGAATTACCGCTGGTACTGATGGCGATCAGGGTATCGTCCCGGCTGCCCAGCGCCTCAATTTGCCGGGAAAAGATATATTCGAAACCGAAATCGTTGGAAGCAGCGGTGAGGATGGAGGTGTCCACGGTAAGTGCCTGGGCGGCAATGGCAGGACGGCTGTTCTTACTGGTGAGCCGGACCACCAGTTCCGCGGCAATATGCTGGGCATCGGCAGCGCTGCCACCGTTACCGCAGAGCAGAATTTTCCCACCCTTCCGAATGGTTATTCCGATCTGTTTGGCAGCCCGGATAATCGGATCGCTGGTTTTTTCCAGCAGTTTCTTTTGAACTTCTATATTTTCCAGAATGGTTTTCTCAACATTTTTTTGCCAGTCGATGGCCATTTATCCCTCACAAATTTTATGGTTTTATACTTCCATGAATTGCATCGGAAAATTCCTGCAGGCGGGACATATTGTCCTGTTCCTCAAAGTGGTTGCCTATTACTACGAATGAAGCGCCGGCCTTTACTGCATTTTCCGCCTTTTCCGGGGTGCGGATGCCGCCACCCACCACCACCGGGATGGAGATTGCCCTGCTCACTGCGGTAATCATCTCCTCCGGAACAGAAAACTGGGCACCGCTGCCGCCCTCTAAATAGACCAGCTTGAAACCCAGGTACTGGGCAGCCAGGGCATGGGCCAGGGCCAGGTCCGGTTTGTTGCGGGGGAGGGGACGGGAATTACTCATAAATTCGGCGCTGGTCATCTGGCCGGATTCCACCAGCAGATAGGCACAGGAAATCGCTTCGATGCCGCTTTGCCAGACCACCGGTGCGGCCAGCACCTGGTTATCGATAAGGTAAGCCGGATTCCGCCCGCTGATTACTGAAAGGTAGAGAATGGCGTCGGCGTGGGACGATACCTGAAAGACGCTGCCCGGGAAAAGGATCACCGGCAGGAAATCTGCCGCCTGTTTCACATGTTTGACAAACTGATCGAAATTCTGGCTCAGCAGGAAGGTACCGCCCACAAAAATACAATCCACTCCGTTGTCCCGGGCCTGCAGAAGGGTATCGGATATTTTTTCTGCCGGCAGTTTATCCGGATCCAGCAGCAGTACAAATCCGGCTTTTCTGGTTTTCACGATTTTTTGCAGATGCTGGTAAGTTTCGGTTTTCATGCTCAAAATGTTTTTGTGCGTGTGTTTTGGCGAACAGCAAGAAAGTAACAATCAACTTAAATAAAATCAAGTGGATTGGAAATGGAATGCAGATTAACGCATTTTTTATGAATGGATGAAATGAAGAGATTTAAAATCGGGATTGTTAAAAACTGATGTTCTATTACTTTAAAACTACCATCTTCCTTGCCTGTTTATACTTCCCTGCCGTTAAAACATAAATATAAATGCCGCTGCTCACCTCCTTTCCGGTTTGGTCACTGCCATTCCAGGTGACCTGATACTCACCCGGATAAACTTTCCGGTTTTCGATTAATCGTATCACCTCCTTTCCGGTTAAGTCATAAACGATCAGGTTAACCAATACACTTTTGC
>CAYVKM010000109.1:6315-10654 GCA_964452045.1 uncultured Calditrichaceae bacterium | reverse complement strand
CGGCCCGCGTCGAACAATCATCATACAGTAAACCAATGTTTCAACATTGTTCACCACGGTTGGCTTCCCCAGATATCCTTTCTGAACCGGAAATGGCGGTTTATTCCTGGGTTCACCCCGATAACCTTCCATCGATTCTATCAGGGCTGTCTCCTCGCCACAAACATAGGCTCCGCTGCCGGAGAACATGGATATCTTAAAATTAAACTTTCGCTGCTTAAGACTATTATTGAATTTTTCTAACTTTTCATTTAACAAGGGTAGTAAATAGTTGTACTCTCCACGCAGGTAAACAAAACCCTGTTTTGCCCCAATGGCTTTGGCACAAATAGTCATGCCGGCAAAGACCTTTTCCGACTGTTCTTCCAGAATCTTGCGATCTTTGAAGGTCCCGGGTTCGCCCTCATCCGCATTACATATGACATATTTACTATCGTCTTTCTGTTCCGCGGCAAATTTCCATTTGAGCCCAGTGGGAAAACCAGCACCTCCCCTGCCCCGTAAACCGGACTCTGTAACATCCTCAATAATTTGTTCCGGATTCATAGCCAGAGCTTTATCAATTACCTTCCAGACATCAATGTCTCTGAACATCAAATTCACTTTATCCTGACGCTCAATAACTTCTTTTCGTTTTTCTTCTTTCTTTCGTGGCATTATAATCTCCCGTCTTAAAAACATTCTTCAATGGCTGCAATTGCCTTTTTCGGGGTCAATTCCGTGAAGACTTTGTCATTAATCAACATTGCCGGGCCTTTATGGCACCAGCCCATGCAATTGGTGGTTAAGAAACTGAAATTTCCATCCGAGGTAGTTTCTCCAATCTTTAGTTTTAAGCGGTCTTCAATAGCTTTTATAATATCATCTTTGCCTTTCATATAGCAGGTGATGGTTTTACAAACCCGGATGACATTTTTCCCCCTGGGTTTCAGATCCAAAAAGGTGTAGAAAGAAGCTGTACCATAAACTTCGGCAGAAGAAATGTCCAGGGCCCGGGCAATCTCAATCATGGCCTGCTCAGACAAATATTTTTCTTCGCGCACCACTGTCTGTAATACCGGAAGTATATTTTCCCTTTTTTTTCCGAATTTCTTTACCGCTTTATTGACCAGGTTAACTGTTGCTGACATTTAAAACTCCTTCGGTTTTTCTAAAATCATTTTCATCATTTACCAGGAATTTCTTTTCTTCGGTTATTATACTCATCAAATCCCATGCCACTTGTTACTAATTGTACATTATAAATAAAAATTATATTCATCAGGAAAGATTCTATTCATTGTTTTCTAAAATTCAATTATTATTTGATTTGAAAACAGAACAATGGGAGAAAATGAATTATCATTCGGCAATAACCTTAAAAACATGACACTTTCAAAGCCGATAAATGTGAACATATTCCCATTACTAAAAAATATACCAGAATTTTTCCTAATTCTGCAAAATAGACTTCTGTCTTGAACTACCGAATTGATAGAGGGGTGTTAATTTAATTTTGAATTAATGGAAGGAAGTAGTATAGATAATTCGGATTTTAATATTCCGGATATTTAACTGATCACTAATCAGGGATTTCCCAGATAAATTTCCCGTTTTGATGTAAGCTAACAATCTGCTCGACACTCTGCTTTACTTTTCGTTGCAGAGCTTCATAGGTGTTAAAAGCATTATGGGGAGTGAAGATAACATTTGGTAAATGGCTCATTTCTATAATTGCCTCTATTTCTGAATTCACAGAAGCCAGATGTTTGTCAGATCTCAAATAGACAGCCAATTGACTTTCCAGATTAAAAACATCCATTCCCACACCGGCAAGGTGATTCTCTTGCAGTAATTTTATTAAATCTACAGATGGAGACATTTCTCCCCGGGCAATATTAATAAATATACTTCCCTTTTTGGCCTGCCTTAACCGTTGGTAATTAAAATAATTTTTATTTTCCGGTGTCAGATTCATACTGCAGACAATGATATCGGCAAGGGGTAAAACTTTATTGATATCAGAATATTCAACAAAAACGTGTTTTTCAATGAGGTCCACGCCAATTACTTTCATCCCCAGTCCCTGCCCTATTTTGACAATTTCCGATCCGATATTTCCTACGCCTACGACGACCAGAGTTTTGCCCGAAGTTTCAGAGCCGGTTAATCCATCCCGGTTGAATTCTTGGAATTTACTGGTTTGTTGAGACAATTTTCGCAACAAGGCCATCCACAGCAGCATCGCCTGTTCAGCTACAGCCCTATTACAATATAAGGGCAGATAACCGCAGGGAATTTTTTTCTCAATCTTTTTTAAATATCGCTTCAGGTGATCATATCCGGTGCTTCGGGTCAGGATAGCAGAAACCTGGTTTGACCAGGATTCCAAAAGCAAGGATTGCGTTCGGATGCTGATGATTCCGGCCGGAGGGAATTTATCACCTGCCTCCTGAATGGTTTTCCTGGTAAATCCTGCACTAATATTAGGTGGAAGGACATTTTTTAGTAATTGCTCTTCTTCAGCAAATGCTTCATAGAAATAAACATCCGGCATGTGCTTTCCTTTTTCAAGTTAAATTTTCGACTACAACCATCAATTTTAGATGAGAAGAATTTAGGAACAATTTGATTTTTTTTCAATTAATTATATCTAAACACATATGCAATGAATCATTGCATAAATATCGAAATATGCAAGACATGTTTGTTGAGGGTAAATGATGTTCAATATTTTAAACCGAATGTTTGGAATGGAAGTGAAACATGGCAGTGCCGGGATGAATGGGAATAAAGAACTATCCGTTGCTCTGGCAGCAATTTTAATCGAAATGGCTACAGTGGATGGACAATTCAGTCAATCTGAGAAAGAACTTATCATTGATATTCTGCAAAAAGAATTTGGACTTTCACAAGAAGAATCAAAGGAGATCGAAGATCTTGCCAATACAGAACTAAATGGCAGCATCGATCTTTGGCACTACACCAATCTGATAAATGAGAATTATCCCACGGAAAAGAAAATTACCATCATGGAATATATTTGGAAAATTATTTATACCGATACCAAATTAAATGACCATGAAGATTATCTGGTGCACAAATTGTCCCGATTGCTCAATCTTCCACACAGCCAGTTAATTGAAACAAAATTGAGGGTAAAAAATCAACAGTCTGCTAAATCAGGCTAATTTAAACGGATTACAGAGGCAAATAATGAAGCAAAAATTTTGGCGTTTCATCCTTTCTTTCTCAAGTGTCGTTATTATTGGAATCTTTCTTAACCAAACGATTCACTCGATATTCAGCCAGAATCATAATCCTTTACCGGATGAAAAAAATAAACAATTAAGCTCAAATACAGGTGATGCTATGTCAGATAAAATCAAGAAATCAGATGAAGAGTGGAAGAAGATTTTGACGCCGGAAGAATACCGGGTTTTACGTAAAAAAGGGACGGAAGCTCCTTACAGTGGAAAATATGATGATTTTTCCGAAAAGGGAATTTATAAATGTGCCGCCTGTGGAAATATTTTGTTCAGTTCCGATACTAAATATAATGCCGGATGTGGTTGGCCAAGTTTTACCACACCTGTTTCCCAGGATAAAGTAGACCTGGCTGAAGACAATAGTTTTTTCATGAGGCGAACAGAAGTATTGTGCGATAAATGTGGCGGGCATCTGGGACACGTCTTTGATGACGGCCCGGCTCCAACTTATAAACGGTTCTGCATAAATTCCATGGCGCTGGATTTTGAGCCCAAATCAGCGGACAGCACAGAAACAAAAGAAGATCATGAAGACTAAATTCATATTTATTCTGTTAAAAGGTGCAATAATAACGTTATTGCTCTATGGCTTTTATGTCCAGATGAGTCTGGGTATTTGTCCGGTTCCCTGATTTTTTTAGAAAATACCTGTTATTTAACAACACTATACGTCAGTCCTGCTGCCCCACCGATAAGCACGCCATAGAAAAATCCTTTTAATCCGGTTGATTGGAGAAACCATGGTTTTGTCTGCCGGCGTAATTCTTTCAGATACAGATTACTCACCTCATCCAGCTTCTCACTGTAATCCTTCACCATCAGGTCCAGGGTATCGGCATTGGCCTTCAACAGCCAAGTGACCGAATCCTGTACGATTAACTCAGATTTCAGATTTATTACCAGGCTATCGGTATACATCTTGCGCATTTGCCACAGTTCATCTGTCTGAATCAATGCGTTTTGCAAACTATCGTTAAGAAGCATACAGGATTTCACATCCTCCTGACATTCGGCCAGGGCGCGGGCCAATTGTTCTGCGGTAACGGTTTGGGCATGCAAGCTATCTATAATTGTTAAGCTGATGAAGAAAA
>CAYVKM010000109.1:0-6215 GCA_964452045.1 uncultured Calditrichaceae bacterium | reverse complement strand
GCGGTAACGGTTTGGGCATGCAAGCTATCTATAATTGTTAAGCTGATGAAGAAAAATAAAAGTAAGGTCAATCTCTTCATGATATCTCCTTAAGCCGATATCCATTGATTTCTATCTGTCCACCCGGAACCGGTGTAGTAGCCGGTGTCGAAACAATTCCGGAGACACCTGATTCCTTCATAAATCGTTGCAGCAAATCATCCCGTTCACTGGTTCTTTCCTCGGTAGTTTTTAATAATCCCTTGGAATTATCCAGCAATTTTTCATTCATCGCCCGCCGATCTGCAAGTTCGGCATCCAGCAGCTTTATTTCGGTCTCATATTTATCCGAGTTTTTTGCCAGTTTCGTCCGCTGTTTTTCCAACTCATCAATAATTTCCTTATTGGCCAGAACAGCTTTATAACGGTTTTTCTGAACGTTTTTAAACTCCGCCATATCTTTGATGTGATCAGCAATCTGATCTTCCACCTGAAACGCCCTTTTCAACTTATTTCTTACCAAGAAATAGCCGACCAGGCCCACACCGCCGGCCAGACCAATACCCAGGGCCGGTCGTTTGGGCAGTACATATTTAATAATCAATATGATAGCCACAATGAAGGGAATTGCCAGAATGATGATCTCAAGATATTTTCCAAAGTTACCAAAAAAATCCATCATTATATATCCTCCTCATTATGCACCAGCTTCAGGCCTTTTTGTACCAATTCTTTGACAGAAAATCCCTCTTCTTTTGTTTCCAGTTCACTGTCCAGCTTCTTTTTTTCTATGTAATGATCATCCGTCTTAAACCTTCGAACCGTATAGCTTCCGGCAAGGCCAAAGATAACCCCGGCCAGTGAAATTAGCCCAGTTTTCATGCTATCCATTATCTGCAGAATAGTAGCAGCGCCAGTGGTATCTGCCCGCAGAAAAGTAAGAACACCAAAGACAACCCAACAAAGGGTCACAAATACCAGCAAGAGCATGGAGTAAGTGAGAATGGTAAATAGAAAATCAGGAAATCCTTTGGAATTTTTTAATAACCAACTACTTGATTTTCCTCTTTCGTCACTCATAATTTATTCCTTTCAATTTTTTACAAAATTTTCAATGCCGTCACAAATTGCGGTAACTATTTTTGCTGAATAATTTTCATCCTGCAATAAGCGAAGTTCCTCCGGATTGGTCATAAATCCCAATTCGAGCAGAGTGGCTGGTGGCAGGGTTTTATGGATCCAGGCGAGTGTTCTGCCCAGATCGATGGTTGAAATCATGCCACTGTGGTTTAAGCTGATTTCTTTTTTCCGGCAGGAATCAGCTATGCCTTTGGCCAATTTCTGACTAGTCTCTGACTCAGCGCTGTAGATGGCATAAAAACCTTTCACAGATTCATTGGCGATATATTTTCCCGATTCCGAATCGAAAGAAGCAGCCACATTGCAATGGATGGATACAATCGCATCAAACTGTGGTGACTTATTTTGATGGTGAGTATTTATCAGTTTACAGCGGGTCCCCAGGGGTGGGGCATCTGTATCCTCCAACCGAGTGGTAAGGATCCGGTGTCCCCTTTTCTTCAATTCCTGGTTCACGGCTTGTGTAAAACGCAAATTAAGACTCTTTTCAGTTATATCCTCCCACACTGCCCCGGAATCCGAGCCACCGTGTCCGGCATCGGTGCATATAACAGCCATATTCTCTCCTCCATTTTATATTTAATATTTTTACCAAATTTAGTTTTAAATGAGAATAGATTGATATCAATTCCTGCTATTGATGAATTCGAAAACTTTGAGGTACTTTGATTATAAACGAATTTAAATATTCAACGACGTTAGAGAAACAAAAAAATGCGTCATTTCTAAATTATGCAAACGAAGATAATTTGTACTTCCAGAGCGGCACACAGACCAGTCGACATCCAATAATGTCAGAGGATTCATTGAGTTGTGCTCTTCATTTGACAAAAGTAAAGATTGACTGGTATTTCCTTGATTCATTTTTACATATTTATTAAAATAAGAACTATTAAAGATAAGACTTGAAATTCAATCTACCTCAGACAATATAAGCACACAAAAATTATATTTTAGATCAATTCAGGGCAAAACTGTCCTCTTCGAGGGCAATAAAAAATATTATTTGTGCTTTAATTTATTAAAAAGAGAGGAATAGACGATGTCCAGTTCCTTTTTAAATAGATTGCGATTTGTCATGAGCAGGATAAGTTTCCTGGTCATATTTTATTTCACGGTTCTACCGTTGTGGGCATTTCCACCGGAAGACCACTCTCCCGGTACTCAAACCGATATCAGTTCAGATACACTAAATGTCCGGATCTCAAATTCCGGCACTCAAATGCTGAATAAAGAGAATACCAATCTGCAGCTATGGCTGAGTTCAGAGAGAGATACGCTTCGGAATATACAATTAAAGATGGTTGGAATTCAGGGACCGGATAACAAGTTATTAAAAATTGGTTACACAGTAAGGCCGGAATCGGAAGAGTTATTACCAGTAGCGGAAGGATTGATTCTGACCATTTATCTGGATTCTTTAGCCGTCAATCACCTTGCCCCAGGTGATTACAAGGCCTTCGTTCTTTTACGGGCTGACTGGTTAAAACCTATTATGAATACGATTCCTTTTCAAATAGCAGTACAGAAGAGCTTTTTAGGCAAGTTAGTTGATGTTCTCAAATGGATAAAGGATAATATTCCGGTTATTTTATGGAATATTCTGGAAATATTACTGTTGTTATTTCTTTTCACGTTTATTTTCAGATTCATTTTTGTCAGACTATACCTATTGAAAAAGAAATCCCTAAAAGTGTTACCGATAATCAATGAAACCGGAGATGATAAGGAATACAAGGGTATCGCATCGGGGATAGATGATATTTTAATGACTCGATTGCAGAACATTGTCGAAATGAGTAAATCCGGAGAATTAAAACAATACTGGTTATCTACCCCGGAAACCACGGGAGAGGGAAAATCACAAACCTTGAATGTGGTTGGTGGAGAGGTTTCGCTTCAACTTCAACAATTGGGAGATGTGTCAATTGGACCGATAAAAATTCCACTGGGAACCATCACTTCCATTCTGCTGAAAGTCTTTGGCGGAGTTTACCTTACCGGAGCACTCCAAAAATATGGTAGATTCAACAAACTGGTACTTAGTTTGGAAAACCATCCCTCCATTTTTGAAAAGGAAAATTTAAGTGTTCAATATTTTGAAGCCACCTGGCCATCGGAAATCATTAAAGAAGAAACGTTACAGGAGGGTGTTCCCCTGGCGGTGGAAGAATTGTCTTATCAGATTATTCTAAACTTAAGTAAAGATATCGGGACTGACAACTGGCAGGCCTATAAGTTTTTTCTATCGGGAAATACGCTGTTCAATGAATTTGAAAAAAACCGAACTCGCCTGGATCTCCTGAAAAATGCCATATCCATCTGGCGGGAAAGTGTACGCTTTGATCCGGACTTTGCCAAAACCCACTATAATCTGGGTGTCGCTCTGGATATGCAACGGAAGTATGAGGATGCGATCTTTCGCTATCAGAAAGCAATCCGGTTGAGTCCCGAGCTCATCGGCACCGAAGCTCACTATAATTTGGCCAAACTTTACTGGGATATTTATAAGGATGCGGAAAATACCCTCAAGGAACTTGCTGCTGCAGAAAAATTGAACCCGAATTTACCGGATATTTACAATCTGAAAGGACTGGTTCAACTGAATAAAAAGGATTATCCGGAAGCCGAAAAATATTTTCTGGAAGCCATTCAACAGAGTCTTAAGCCAAATCCGGTATATCACTACAATTTAAGCGTGGTGTATTATTATCTGAATAAATTTGAGGAAGGGCAGAAACAGGGAGAAGAGTCGATAAAACTCTATAAGGAAAAAGTTTTACCGGCAAATCTCTTACAAACCCTGGGCTGGATTCATGTTCAAAAAGCAGTTACAGCTCTCTCCCGCCCGGATGAGCAGGAATCAGTATCCGAATATCAAAAGGCGATTCACTATTTGAAAGAGGGATTGAAAATAGAACCCGAGAACCGGGATATGCTGGATGCCTACGGCCGGGCATTATATGGATCGAGAAATTATGAGGAGGCTTATTACATTCAAAAACGACTTCTCCGGTTATGGCCGGAGTACAATTTGGGTTACCAGGAATTTGCCAAAACTCTATCAGCACTGGGAAAACCAGCAAAACAAATTAAAATTTGTCAGAATATTTCGGATATTTTATCAAATTTGGATAATCTGGCAAGTGTTCAACATATCACCACCGCTTTGCAGCCAGTTGAAATGGATAGGCAAGAAAATCAAATATATAAAGCTATTCTGGGTTCTGTTATTTACTATTTTTTTAGATTTGGCAAAGAAGCCATCATCCATTTTGATGGGGCATTTTTGGAAAGTAACTCGGATAATAATTTCCCCCTCATTCCGGAACTTTATCATAATTATGCCCTGGTATTAAAAGACGTAGGAAGAGTAAACGATGCCTTAGCGGCTTATGAAAAAAGTTGGCAACTCTACCATGGATCACAATCTTATGATCTTGCCCAATGTCATAATGAATATGCACAGGTGAGTGAGGCATTACTATTTGAGTTCCTCAAACAAGGCAGTAAAAATAAACAAATTGAGGTATTTTATTATAAATCGCTAAAAGAATATCAAAATTCACTGCAATCTTATAAAAATGCCTCACTCTGGAAAATGGCTGCTGAAATCCATGTCTCCCGGGCGGAATTATTTATGGAAATGTGGCGCCAGATTAAATATGATACGCTTAAATCTGTAAAAGATGAATGCGACAAGGCTATTCAACTCAATAATGACAGTGCCGATGCCTTCCACATTAAGGGTAATTCTTTTTATTATCAAAAAAAATATGAAGAGGCCATCCCGCAGTATGAAAAAAGTGTGGAGCTAAACTTTAATCTTCCAGGCGCTCAGTACAATCTTGGTTTATGCTATTATTACCAGGAATATTATGAAACAGCCTTTTCAAAATTTGAGATAACCACAAAATTGGATGAATACTATTCCAATGCCTACGATTTTATGGTCAAAAGTCTGATAAAAATGGGAAGAAAAAAAGAGGCACTTGGGATACTCCGAAAGGCCATACAACTGTTTCCGAGAGATGTTAACTTTTCAATTGAACTGGGTAAACATTTAAAATCAATGGGATATTTTGAGGAAGCGATCCAGGAATTAAAAGTTACCTTGGTTCTGGATCAAAAAAACAAAGACAGCATACGTCACCTCATCCTGAATGAATTGGCAGATGTACTGGCAATTTCCGGAACCGATTTGCAACAGGCGACAGATTATCTGTGGGAAGCCAGGAAAATCTGCAAAAAAAGGAAACCCGAGACCGATTTGAAAATGATCAGGAATACACTGGGTTGGATCTGCTATTTAAGGGGGAGATATCGAAGGGCAATTCTTCTGATGGAGAGAACCCTCTCCGCTTACCTGAATGACCCGACCCGACACGCCCGCCTGGCCAGAGCCTATGAGACATTCGCAGAAGTTTATGTAGAAAAAAATAAAGTACAATACCAAAAAAATGCCCTGGAACAATGGAAGCTGGTTGATCAATTATCCGATGATGAAAAATTAAAAAAGGAAGCCGAGAAGAAAATCCAGTTATAACGGAAATGATATGGGCAAGAATATTCACTCACATCATGAAGGTGTCAAAAATTCTATATTGGGTTTTATCTTCTTTTCCAATGCCCCTCAATCCACACCCAACCGCGTCGCTTCTTTACCCAATGACCCGGCAAATAAATATGGCCGGCTCTCGGCTTTACCCAGTTTCCGGCAATCCAGACATAAGCATTACCACGCCAGACCCAGTGACCCGGAATCCAGATTGCTTTGGGATAGGGTGCAGCCGGTTTTGCTTCTACCCGCAATGCGGGCGGAGCCGTTCTTACATAAACGGTTCGAGAAGCACATTGAGTACTGAATCCTGAAACAAGCATAAATAGAGCAACTATCATCCAATAACGCACGAATTTGTTCATTTTCAATTCTCCTTTCTTAATTCCATTTTCAGGAAACTTAAAGACAGATATCATGCCAAAACTGAAAATGAAGTTATTTTAGGAAAATGCCGCTTATAAAAATTGCGGGTAGGAGATTTCGTACCAGATGGTGCAAAAAGACGTACCAATCCGTCCAAAAATAAAACAAGAGG
>CAYVKM010000108.1:0-10968 GCA_964452045.1 uncultured Calditrichaceae bacterium | reverse complement strand
CCCATAATCCTCTGATTTATTATGAAAGTGCTCGTTGCTATCTTTCGCAGTCTAAATTGGATTCGGCAAAGATGGATTTGAAGAAATCCCTTGAAATAAATCCCAGGATATCGGGAGCATGGTATTTTTTGGGAGAAATTTTCCGCAGAGAAAAATTTCCTGAAGAAGCTTTGCGTGCCTTTCAAAAAGCTTTGCAATACGATCCACAGGTTTACGAGGCACTTAACGGAAGTGCCGCGGTTTATAAATCGCAGGAAAATTATATCCGTGCGGCAATGCTTTTAAAACAGTCTCTGAATAAAATGGAATATCAGCCGGAAACTGCAGCAGAATTGGGAGATTGTTATTTGAAAATGAAACAATATCCCGAAGCAATAAAACAATATAAAAGCGCTATGATTATGGGTAATTCTTCCCCCAGAGTACTTTTTAATTTGGGAAATGCATTTTTTCTTTCAGGTCAATTAAAAGAGGCAGAAAAATGGTTTAGAAATGTTCTGGTCGTAGATGAGAACAACTCCGAGATCTACTACAATTTAGGGAATCTAAATGCAGTTCAGAACCAGTTTGATCAGGCGATTCCACTTTACAAAAAAGCTATTTTGCTTAATAGAAATGAACCGGATTACTTTAATAACCTGGCGATGTGCTACCGCCAGACAGGACAAACTCATGAAGCTCTGTCGGTGTTTGATGAAGGATTAAAGTTATTTCCTGATTCACCATTATTGGTAAAAAATGCGGATGAAACCAAAAGACAGTTAACAAAAAGTAGTACAAAAAAATAGGGGAAAATGATGCATAAAAATATTACTGCGCTTACCTGTTTATTCTTTATTCTATTCTTGATGAATTGCGCTGCCTCTAAAAAAACCGTATTGGAGTCACCGAAACCAGGCAAATCTCTTCTGGTAGGAGCTATTCTGGTTGAAAACGTCGGATTAGAAGATGTTTATGAAGCGAGAACGGTAAATATCATGGTTGTAATAGTAGGGAGGTCAGAAGAAAATGGTAAGGAGGTAACGCAGGGATATCGGGTAAAAACAAATGCTGATGGTTACTATATGATTCAGAATGTACCCCAAGGTTCCTATGTGATAAAAGGTATTGAAGTTGATCTGGGGTACGAAACACGGATGTTGGTTTCATCCCGTTGGGAAGGGAATACTCAGTTTTACTATCCCGAAAATTTGATGATCGATAATACGGTGCGTGTATGGCCACCGCCTTCAGATCAGCGAGTGATTGACTTGCAAATCCGCTATTTTAGAATAGATGCTGCTAAACGCATTGTTTATGATAGCATTAAATCAATCAATAATGCCCAATTGGCTCTCCCGGATATTCGGTACACTATGTCGGATCCGGAAATTTATTTTCATGAGAAATATCCGGAATGGGGCTGGTTTAAATAGAATGAATTGATTTTGAAAACTAAACACAAAGAGGATGTTATGAAACGGTTGAAGAATTTACTAACTTATATATTAGTTATTTTTACATCATTATTTGGCACGAATAAACTATACTCACAAAGCACACCTGACAATCTTTTACTTAAAAATTACCGGCCAAAGTCAATTTATAAAGTGCCGGTTACAAACATTGCCAAAGCAAAATTTCCGGTGATTGACATGCATTCTCACCCGTACGCCGAAAGTCTCGATGAAGTCGATCAGTGGGTGAGAAATATGGATGCGGTAGGAATTGAAAAAACTATTTTGTTATCACATGCTACCGGAGCTGAATTTGATTCACTCTATCGGGTTTACTCCAAATATCCGGATCGCTTTGAATTATGGTGTGGCTTCGATTACACCGGATATGATCAACCGGGATATGGTCCTGCAGCTGTGGTAGAGCTTGAACGGTGTTATAAAATGGGTGCCAGGGGTGTAGGTGAACTGGGTGATAAAGGCAAGGGACTTTTCTATAGTAAACCACCGGCCTGGGGTATGCATCTGGATGATCCTCGTATGGATCTTTTGCTGGAAAAGTGCGCAGAATTAGGCATGCCGGTAAACATCCATGTGGCTGATCCTATCTGGATGTACCAACCAATGGATTCCACCAATGATGGTTTAATGAATGCCTATGAGTGGCGGCTCGATAACCAGCCTGGAATTGTTGATCACAATGGGATGATTGATATTCTGGAGAGGGCAGTTAAAAAGCATCCCAAAACCATTTTTATTGCCTGTCATTTTGCCAATTGCTCCTACGATTTAAATAAACTGGGTGCACTACTGGATAAATATCCTAATCTCTATGCGGATATTGCGGCACGTTATGCCGAAACTGCTCCTATACCCAGATTTGCTGCTGCTTTTATTCAAAAATATCAGGATCGTTTGCTATACGGTACCGATATGGGTTTTGACCTGGATATGTATCACATCACATTCCGGATCTTGGAAAGCAGCGATGAACATTTTTACGAAATTGGCCAGTTTGGGTATCACTGGGCACTGAATGGTTTCGGATTGAATGATGTGGTCTTGAAAAAGCTATATCATGATAATGCATTGAAAGTTTTAAAAAAGTAAAAGTCCTGAAATTTTCATGACGAGCAAATAAAAAAATAGTAGGAATCCCAATGATAAATAAAACTGTGTATCTGGCTTTAATAATGTTAGTCCTGGTTTTTGCAGGATGTTCACGCTCCGATGGAGATCAAGCCATTCAGTTTAAATTGAATAAAAATGGAGGCGTTTCCTTCTGGACCTCCCAAATCCAATTACATTTTGACATCAAAATGCATGAGACTGTTTACCAGGGTTCGGAAGCGGTTTCTTTGACCACAGCTGACTCCGGACGTCCATCGCACTTTATTGTTGTGAATGGCCAGGAAGTTACCGATTTCCAAATGAATCCCGCAACTGCGGTATGCTCCGATATTCAATCCCAATTGGGGAAAGGGAAACGCCTGGTATTAAGGGGAATTGCAAATGGGCCGGATAATTACCAGATTGAAAAAACACTGAACATTGAACTCTATGAAAACTTTCCTAACGCTGCGATATCCCAGGCGATTTACAGAAATCTTGGAGATATAGAGCTGCAGATTGAACAAGATTACAGCGATTTTCATCGGTTGGATGCGTCGCTGGCTGTCACTGGAGAAAATCCCTGGGACTTCTGGTCGTTTCAGGGCAGTGCCTTGGCCTGGGGTAAGGATTACATTTTTCCTCTCAATGCACATTTTTTCAGCCAAAACTGGATGGGTGTACAGCCGCGGACCAAAGACGGCGGCGGTGTTCCGGTGGTGGATTTCTGGACCAGTAAAGCCGGATTGGCTGTGGCTCACCTTGAACCCAAACCTCAACTGGTCTCTCTTCCGGTGAAAGTAGCAATGGATAATCTAGTAGAGATAGCAGTTGAGAAAGATGTGAATCAATTATTTCCACCGGGTGAAATTTACCAAACACTGAAAACAGTGGTTATTGTTCATGGCGGTGATTTTTTTAATGCGCTGCGAACCTTTTCCAATTTAATGGATGCACAGGGTGTTCATATGAAAAAACCTTCGCCGGAAGCGTATGCCGCAATCTGGTGCGGCTGGGGATATCAATCGGATTTTACTGAGGATGATATCTCAGGAACATTGCCAAAAGTGAAAGAATTGGGTATCCGTTGGGTCGTTATTGACGACCGCTGGTTCGATCGCTATGGAGACTGGAATGTGCGAAAAGCAACTTTCCCCGGTGGCGAAAAGCAGATGAAGGATTTTGTTAAAAAACTCCACGACCAGGGTTATCAGGTAAAAATCTGGTGGACACCGACCAATGCGCAACCGGCGGCAGATTTTGGCGACTGGCCATCCGCTACACCTGGAGCATCAGAGATTGTAAAAAAGCATCCTGATTGGCTGGTGATGGACAAGGATGGGAATTTCCCCACCGACAATCGTAAAATGTATAACTTATGTCCTTCGGTTCCGGAGGTGCAGGAATATATCCGCCAACTGACTTTGCGTTTTATCAAAGATTGGGATTTCGATGGTCATAAGCTGGATGCCTTCTGGACAGTTCCGCCCTGCTACAACCCTGCTCACCACCATACTTATCCCGGACAATCCAATGAGGATGTCCCCATTCTGATAAAAATTATCTATGAAACCACAAAATCTCTTAAACCCAACAGTGTAACGGAGATCTGTAACTGTGGCACTACCCAGGATTTTTATCAGGAGGCTTATATTGACCAACCGGTAACCGCAGATCCCATCAGTTCGGCACAGGTTCGGCGTCGTATCAAGACATTTAAAGCACTGATGGGTTCTCATGCGGCAGCGTATGCCGACCATGTGGAACTCACTAAAATCGATACCATAACCTGGAGAGAGACCGGAGAGGATTTTGCTTCTGCCGTTGGAACCGGTGGAGTCGTGGGTACCAAATTTACCTGGCCAGGTGGACCGGAAGATACCCGTCTTACTCCACAAAAAGAAGCACACTGGAAAAAATGGATTTCCCTTTATAATGATAAGATGTTAAGTAAAGAAGAATATTTAAATCTTTATGATATTGCCTATGACAAGCCGGAAACACATGTGATTCAAAAGGGAGATACGCTCTACTATGCATTTTATGCGGATTCCTGGAATGGCAGCATTGAATTACGCGGTTTAAAAAATATTGAATATCGCATTTATGACTACGTCAACCAGAAGGATATGGGAACGATCTCCGGATCATCTCCGGCATTTTCCCCGCAATTTGAAAATTCCCTTCTGATAGCGTGCTATCCAATTAATTATGAATAGTCTGAATTAAATCTTTTTAAAGGAGATAATAGAAAA
Organism: uncultured Calditrichaceae bacterium; assembly: GCA_964452045.1. GTDB lineage: Bacteria > Calditrichota > Calditrichia > RBG-13-44-9 > RBG-13-44-9 > CAYVKM01. The sequence continues at coordinate 6,167 of CAYVKM010000108.1, read as the reverse complement.
TGCCAAAAAGAAAATTCTTAAACCTGGTTTTGTCTATTTGGTTAGCAATAGCCGCTTTACTAATATTCAGTAGTTGTTCAAAGACGCCGGATTATTACGGCATGGTGGATTTTGCCACCGTGCAAAAGATAGATACCCATGTGCATGTGAACTCTCTGGATCCGGCTTTTGTAGAACAGGCAATTGAAGATAATTTTAGATTGCTCACTATTAATACTGACTATCCGGATTTTCCGCCCATTGAGGTTCAGCAAAAGGATGCGATTACCCTGCAAAACAAATATCCCGGCCGGATTGCCTACGCCTCGACCTTTCATATGACCGGTTGGGATTCACCGGATTGGCAGGAAAAAACCATTGCTCATTTAGACAGCACCTTTGAACAGGGTGCCATCGCGGTAAAGGTCTGGAAAAATATCGGGATGGCATTCCGTGATAAGGACGACAACCTGGTGATGATTAATAATCCGAAATTTGACAAAATTTTTGACCATCTGCATAACGTAAATATCCCATTAATCGGCCACATGGGGGAACCAAAAAATTGCTGGCTGCCCATAGAGGAGATGACGGTGAACAACGATAAAGGTTATTTTAAACATCATCCACAGTACCATATGTATTTGCATCCCGAGATGCCTTCTTACGAAGAACAGATGGCAGTTCGAGACAGTATGCTGGAAAAGCACCGGGAAATGGTCTTTATGGGCGCTCACCTGGCCAGCCTGGAATGGAGTGTGGATGAATTGGCCAAATTTTTAGACAGATTTCCCAAGGCGGTCGTGGATATGGCAGCCCGATCCGGACAGGTGCAGTATCAGTCCAGCCGGGACCGCGAGAAAGTGCGGCAGTTCTTTATTAAATATCAGGACCGGATTTTATATGCCACAGACATAACTCAAGAGCCGGATGCCAATTCAGAAGAATTCAGAAATGAAGTCCACAATAAATGGGTCACTGATTGGAAATATATGAATACCGATTCCACAATGCAGGTTCCGGAATTAGATGAGCCCTTTCAGGGGCTGAAGTTGCCCCGAAAAGTTATTGACAAGGTTTATCGGTTAAATGCGGAAAAAACCTTTCCAAAAGCCTGGAAAGTTAAAGATTAATTTAATCTTGGTTAAAGTTGTTGACTCTTATGATTTCAAATTTACACTTGCAAAAAAAACAGTTCGTTACACCATCATGCTTGCTATGGTTCTTATTTTCCATAACAATCCTCTATGCACAAGAAATTAGCAAAGGGCCATTTCTGACAGATCCGACCAGTAACTCCATGACCATTCGCTGGGAAAGCGATTCAAATCTGGATTATAAATTAAACTATGGTGAAAAAGATTCTTTAAATAAAACATTGGATACTGAACAAATCGGTGAAAATTCAGGGCGTTTTCTATATCAGACGAAAATAAAATACCTGAAAGCCGGAACAGAATATTCTTATCAGATCGGAGTAAATTCCTCTAAATCGGGTGTTCACTCATTCAAAACAGCACCGAAATCCGATTCACCCATCAGTTTCGTGGCCATGGGAGATAGCCGCTCAAATCCGGAGATATTCGCTGTTCTTAACAAACAAATCGACCAAATGGGTCCGAATTTTATCATCAGTATGGGTGATCTGGTGGCGAGTGGCGGGAATTATGATCAGTGGGGTGAATACTATTTTGGTCCAGCTGCCAATGTTATAGACCATATTCCTTTAATTTCATGCTTGGGTGACCATGAAGGCGATGGTGATAATGGGGAACTATTTCGGAACTTTTTATTTCCTGCTCTTGATTTTACCAAACTTTGGTTCTCTTTCGATTATGGACCTGCCCATTTTGTTTCCTTGGATTACCGTTATCCGGAATCGGAGGAAATGATTAATTGGTTTAAGGATGATATGGAAAAATCCACCAGGAAGTGGAATTTCGTTTATATGCACCGTCCATGTTATGATTTGGGAGGGCATCGTTCTCACTGGGGAAATCCGACCTGGCCTGAGCTTTTCCGAAAATATAAAATCGATATTGTTTTTGCCGGGCATTCCCATCTTTACGAAAGATTCTATCCGGTGAGACCTGCAGATGAACCAGAAAGTTGGCCGGTGACCTATATAACCACTGGAGGAGCAGGTGCCGGGCTTTATGATGTGCAAAAGTCCGATTTTTTAGCTGAATCTAGGTCTGCTCATCATTTTACATTTATAAATATTTCGGGGAATAAACTTGAATTTAAGGCCATTTTAAATTCCGGTGAAGTTTTTGATCATTTTGAAATGATAAAAAAGAATGGGGTTTATACTCAGTCCTATTTGAATTCGATAAAATCACAGGAACAGTTGGATCTAACCAATATGTTTGCCAGGGCAATATCCTTTTCATTAGGCCAGATTCCATTACAGGAACATCCGGCCACAGTAAATATCACGCTTGAGCGTGGATCCATTAATGAACCAGTCTATTTTAAAGTTTCATTAAATCCGGAATCAGAGAAATATTTCCGGATGGAGAGTTTTGAAGATTCGCTAACGTCCGCTGACAAAAAAAATATTCAACTGAAGATTTACAGCCTCACCAATTTACAGATTTCCGGATGGGGTGATATTTATCCGGAACTGAGTCTGATGGTTAACTTTAAGGTCGCTCATGATGAAAATCAAATACTTGGAAAACTAATTGACTATTGGCCCCACGAGGGTTATTAGAATTGAAATAACTAATAAAAAATAAACCTGGAGGAGACATGAGAACAAAAAGACTAGTAATCGCATCTGTCCTAATTCTGCTTTTATTAATTAACATTTCCTGCCAAAAAACGCCTCCGCATCAGGCTATGATTGAGGGAAAGAATATTACCATTTATTTTGATCAGAATATGCATAGCCAGGTTGTGGCAAATTTTGACGGTAAGGCAATATATATTGGCGAGTATGCTCCTTCCGAATATGTAACTATTGCCGGTTCTCCGCTGACAGATTTTACCTTTCAGGGCAAAACCGAAGAAAATGTTCAGGATGCCCTGGGAAAGGGTAAAAAATACCTACTTACCGGCCAATCCGGAAATTTAAAAAAGGACGTACAAATAACTTTGTATGATGAATTTCCGACTATTGCTGTTTACAAAGTGATATACTCCAACATCGGAGAAGAAAATCTGGAAATAGAAAGCTGGATCAATAATCATTATGTGATTAGAACTGACGCTTCCTCTCCCCAGTCGCAACCCTTCTGGTCCTTTGAAAGTGGTTCCTATGAATCGCGGCCGGACTGGGTATTAACTCTGAAAGTGGGATTTAGCCAGCAAAACTATATGGGAATGAATGCAACTGATTATGGCGGTGGAACTCCGGTGGTGGATGTCTGGCGAAAAGATGCTGGCATTGGGGTAGGACATCTCGAATTAGTCCCAAAGCTGGTATCACTTCCGGTCAATATGCCTGACCAAAATACGGCAAATCTTGGGGTCGAGTTTTCGGTAAACAAGAAGCTTCAGCCCAAAGAAAGCTTCTCGACTTTCGAAACTTTTGTCGCTGTGCATCAGGGAGATTATTTTGCCACATTGGTAAATTACAGGAATATGATGATCAAAAAAGGAATTAAATTTGATAAATTCCCGGATAGCGCCTATGAACCAATCTGGTGTGCCTGGGGTTTCCAACGAAATTTTACCATCGATCAAATTTACAAAGCGCTTCCCGAGGTCAAGAAATTAGGTTACGAATGGGCGGTTCTGGATGATGGCTGGCAAACGGCAGAGGGCGACTGGTATCTGGTTAAAAGCAAATTTCCCCGCGGTGATGCTGATATGAAAAGGCTGGTGGATACGATTCATTCATATGGCTTGAAAGCAAAATTGTGGTGGGCACCGCTGGCGGTGGATCCAGGAACGGACCTGATTAAAAAGCACTCCGATTATCTATTGCTTAACAAGGATGGTTCAAAAGAAGATATTTCCTGGTGGAATGCCTATTATCTGTGTCCTGCCTATCCACCGGTTCAGGAGTATACCAAAAACCTAGTGACTAAGATCATGAAAGACTGGGGATACGATGGGTTGAAAATTGATGGTCAGCATCTGAATGGCGCTCCACCTTGTTATAATCCTTTACACCATCATGCCTACCCGGAAGAGTCTGTTGAAAAGATCCCGGAATTTTTTAAGGTAATCTACGAAACTGCTAGGAGTATAAATCCGAATGCCGTGGTTGAGATCTGTCCCTGTGGTACCGCTTATGCCTTCCATACCATGCCTTACATGAATCAACCGGTAGCTTCAGATCCGGAAAGCTCCTGGCAGATCCGCTTAAAGGGAAAAACCATGAAAGCACTGATGGGTCCATCCGTACCGTATTATGGAGATCATGTGGAACTGAGCGATGGCAGGGATGATTTCGCTTCTACGGTAGGGGTCGGTGGTGTGGTTGGAACCAAATTTACCTGGCCAGTCGGTTCAAAGAAGAAATCAAGAGTAGATCTGACTCCGGAGAAGGCAAAAATATGGGAAAAATGGAATAAAATCTATCTTCAAAATATGCTGCCAAAGGGGATCTATCTTGGCAATCTTTATGATCTTGGATTTGACAGACCTGAAGCTCACGCCATTCTTAAAGACAATAAGATGTACTATGCCTTCTACGCAGATTCATATAAAGGTGATGTGGAACTGCGGGGTTTGGAAAAACATGCTTATCAGTTAATGGATTACGAAAATCAGAAGGATTATGGAACAGTTCAGGGACCGGTGGCCAGGATACCAGTGGAATTTGAAAAACATCTGCTCTTGGAGGCAAAGCCAGAGTAGATAATTGAGCGAGGTAAGGTAATGTAAGTACTTAAAGGAATTTTCTTGTAAAAGGAATTAATTGTAAAAATTTTTAAAATAGATACATCATTAATCCAACGGATAAAAGTAGTGAATGCGTTTTACCTCATGGTATAAAAATGTATGATCCTGGTAGGCGGCAAGAAATAGCAGTGTATAATTTAATTCTTAAGATAATTTAAATATTTCGGATTAGAGGTTAGTATGAAAAGGACTATCGGTACAATTGGGATTTGTTTAACAATTTATTTCTTACCGTTTTTTACCTTAAACGCGCAAGATCAGGTTGAGTCTTACTATCAGGGCATTACTATAGCACCAACGTATTCCTATCATTTATCCGGGAGAACGGATCGGGTGAAAGGCTATCTGGTCAAAATTGAAAATATTAACAGTCTTGTCAATCCCGGTTTAGTTATTCTGGCCAGCGGTATTGATCAGGGTGAAGGTTATACCATAGTAAATGGGGCGAAATACGATATCCCGGGTCTGGCAGGTAGCCTGATCAGTTCTATCGATAAAAATGAGAAGAATGTACCAGGCAAGGAAGGGTGGTATTCTTACAGCAGCGGGGACGATATCATCGGTAAGATGGTTATACCGCTAGGCCAGGGAAACCTGAAGAATGAACTTAATGAAGTGACATTTTATATGAATCCGGGCAGTGACGGTTTCGAAATTATTGATGCCAGGATTGAGTCTGTAAAAGAAACTGTTCCAACCCTTATTGGGCAAACCTATCATTTATTAGCGCGGGGAAAACCGTCATCCATTCGCGATTTCGATTTTGTCTTCAACTACAAAGGTGAGGCGAAACGTCTGGAAAAGGATATCCCGGATTGGGCCCGCCGGGGAAAAGTCAACTTTTATCGAGCCGGTATCGATTGGGATCATCTTGATCGTATGTTTGAGATGTTCAAAGAAGCTCACATCAATCTGGTGGCAACCGGCATCCCAGCCGATAAAAATAGTGATGAATACAAACGGGCAGTAGCCTTTATTGAGCGTTGCCATCAGGCGGGCATTCACGTCACCGCATTTAATTCACTGGGCAATATTAGTTTTCGCGAGTATCTGATGCATCCCGAATTGGAAAAATGGATCGCCCGGGATGAATACGGAGCATTGCGCTGGCGCGGTGAAAAAGGCAGCAGTTATGCCGCTGACCTTCAAAACGATGATTACCGAAAGAACGATTTGCTGAAGCGGGCTGCAGTGGAGATCGATGCCGGAGTGGATGAACTCTATTACGATTGGGCTATCGGAGGAGCCGGCGATGTCCTGAAATTCTTTACGGAAGTCCGGGAATTGGCTAGGCAGAAAGGCAGAAATATTGCCATATATGGAAATTGTAA
>CAYVKM010000107.1:0-11298 GCA_964452045.1 uncultured Calditrichaceae bacterium | reverse complement strand
CGCCAGTCCTCATCAGTTATTTTCCAGCTTTTGTTAGGATCCTCCTGGCGCGCCTCAAATCTTCTCAACTGCTCATCTTTATCAATTTGCAGCCAGAATTTTATCACTACCGTACCGAAATTAACCATTTGTTCTTCCATCTCATTGATTTCCCGGTAAGCTCGTTTCCACTCCTCTTCGGTGCAGAAGCCCTCAATCCGCTCCACCATCACTCTGCCATACCAGGATCGGTCGAAGATGGCAATATGACCGGCCTTGGGCATTTTTATCCAGAAACGCCAAAGATAATGATGCGCCTTTTGCAGGTCATTGGGGGCGGCAATCGGAATCACTTCGTAGCCACGCGGATCCAATCCCTGAACCAGCCGTCTGATATTTCCCCCTTTTCCGGCGGCATCCCATCCGGCATAAACTATAACGATCGGTATCCGACGGGAATAAACCTCGTGCTCCAGGTCCCGGATGCGGGCCTGGTACTTTTTCAACTCGGAGACATATTCTTCCTTGTTAAGGGAAAGGGTTAAATCTGTTTTCTCCAGAATTGAAGATGATAAGTTTTCCAGACTAATGGGCGTCTTTGGCTTTATTTTTAGCTTATCTATGCTGTTCCGAACCTCTTCAATTCTGTGTTCCAGTATATCCGTTACCCTTTGAAAAATCTTAGCTGCGGCAAAACGACGGTCCTGAGCTTCGACGATTGTCCAGGGAGCATAATCGGTATCAGTTTTAGCCAGCATCTCTTCAATTGCTTCCACATATTTTTCGTATTGGGTGTGATGCTTCCAGTCTTCCCTGGATACCCGCCAGGCTGTAGCCGGATTCTTTTCGAGTTTTTTAAACCGTTTCTTCTGCTCTTTTTTGGTAATGTGCAGGAAAAATTTGATGATCACTGTTCCATCATCGGATAATTGACGTTCGAACGATTTGATCTCGTTATAGGCATTCTGCCAGATATTTTTTTTCACTACTTTGTCCAGTCTTTCTCCCAGAACGCGCCGATACCAGCTGCGGTCGAAAATGGTAATCCGGCCTCGCTCCGGTGTTCGCATCCAGAATCTCCATAAAAACGGCCGAAGCCGTTCCTCTTCGTTGGGTGGCAACGTGGAATAAACATTGAAACCGCGTGGATCCAAAGACAAAATTAGCTGGTTTATCAATGTGCCTTTCCCGGCAGCACCCCAGCCTTCAAAAACAATCATGACCGGGATGCCAAGCTCTTTAGCCTCGCGTTGCAGCTTTGCTAATTTTAACTCCAGCGGAGAAATAATTTTTTTGTACTCATCTTTTTTTAGTTTTTTACTCAGATCAATTTTTTCGAGCATAATCTGTCTTTTATTTTTTTAATTTTCCTTGCAAATACGATTTGATCTCTTCCCACAGATCCTGATAAGCAACCGCTGCTTTTGACCGTGGTCGAATATATACCAGAGGATTACGGTAGATTCCCATTTTTTCAATTTCACTGTTATAAGGTATTTGACTTTGTAAAAATTGTGTCTCCGGTTTTAAATATTCCCCAATAATTTCCTGATGCATTTTTTTACGGCTCTCCACCATCGAGAAAAAGGGAATAAGTTTTTTTGGGGAAAGTTTATGGTTTTTAAAGAATTTTAAAAGTTTCTGAAAAGTAAGCAGTGAAAGGGTTGTAGGAATGAGAGGGATTAAAATAAAATCGGCGGCATAGAAAACATTTTCGGAAACCAGGGTAATATTCGGCGGACAATCCAGAAAAATATATTCATAATCCTGAAGTGATTTGGAGAAAATGGAATTAAACTGTTTTTTGGATTTAGGAATTTTGTCCAGCAGGATATCCATTTTGCGGTGAGACATCTTGGCCGGAAGCAGGTCCAGATATTCAAAATCGGTGGCCCGGATGAATTTGTCCAAGGTTTTACCCCCTTTTAACAATTTTCTGGAGCTGAATTTTTTGTGAGGCCGAATGCGAAAATAATAGGTGGTAGATCCCTGGGGGTCCAGATCGCAAAGCAGCGTCCTTTTTTTATCTCTAGCAGCTAAATAAGATAAATTAACTGCGCTGGCCGTCTTACCGACGCCACCTTTAATATTGTATATGGCAATAATAATCAAAACAATTCCTCATCTTTATCCGAATAGTCTGTTAAATAGGTCAATGCTCTGCTTCTTTTTAAAGGTCAGAAAGATTTTATTAAATTTTTTATGCTGTATTCCCTGCTCCCGGGAAAGTTCCGTTATCAGGCCTCCCAGTGCAGCACTTATATTCAGATGGCTGTTATTGGAAATCTCGAGATTGGCCAGGTAAGAGGTTAATTCACGCTTCTGAACAACGCAATCATGGTAAAGGCCTAAAACATCCTGCAGTTTTTTCAAATGTTGAACACTGAGATTAATTTCATTCTCCGGGAAAAGTGAAGAGAAAAATTCTAATAAATAGCGTAATTTTTTGCACTCAATGCGAAGACGGTGAAATTTTGTCGTCGGAGTATCGGCCTTATTTTTCATCTTCATCTGAATAATCTCATTGTACTGATTGAATATCAGCGGTTTTACCGTGTCGAGAATTGGCTGCTGGCAGAGTGCTGAGGTATTCCTGTTATAATGGGTTATGAATTTTGTCCATTTTCCTGAACCGGTTTGAAAAGCAGAACTCTCCAAATAATTTTTTACCTTTTTTTGTTCTTTGTTCCGCTCTTTTTGGATATCCCGGGAAAAAAACATTAAACCTTGTTGTAAATCCGGTGGTAGCAGGGACTGGTATTTATCTCTCTTCAGTAGATATACATCCAGATCCCGCAGCCGGTTGGTTTGTTTCTGCATTTTGGCTAAATTTTTTCGGAGGGATTTAGCTTCTTCCTGCGGATAAACGCCTTTTACCTGACCCAAAAGGGCCCGTGCCCGTCTAATAGAGACACGGAAATCATGCAGGAATTCTGTATCGGTATCTTTCTTTACCCCATCCACATTGACCTGCATGAGTTGAAATAATTCCTGTAAAATCAAATTACAAGCCTGGCCTGCGGGCAATCCAGGATTAAGAAGCGGTTGAACTCTGGTACTATATTGACCCGGAAAAATCCCCCTTATTTCTAAGGTAATTTGTAGAGGCGATTTTGATTCAGGTTTTAATCCGAAACCTGTTAAACTATTGGCGAATGCCTTATATTCTTCTTCGTATCCCTTTAACGGAATTAATTCAATCAGGCTGAATGCCTGCTTGATCTCATCCTGATAGCTATTCAGCTGTATTTTAAGAACAATTTTATCATCTGAATTCAGAATATTGTAAGTTTTCCGGGACTGTTCTAGTATGGATAATTCCAAAAGGGCACGAACATCGATTAACTTTTCCAGTAAATGACGTAATGCACCTTCCGGAAATTCCCACCAAAATTTCGGATTTTTCTTTTCTGCAATTTTTTGCTGTACTTTTATCTCATTTGTGGCGTTATCTGATAAATAGAATGTGTTTAATCGCTTCTGTAAGGATAGACTGTTTTTATGTAAACGCCAATCAAAGCTGTCAAAAAAAATTGAAGTTAATTTGGTGGAAGATTGATGGACGATTTTTAGATCAGCTGGTAATTGTTTGCGTATGGATTCAAATTGTTGTTGATTTTCCAGAAAGAAACGTTTTGGAATGATTGCTTCTCTCATTGTGAGTCGACCTGGATAATTATTGCCCTGATCTGAGCTGTTGATTCGGAGTTTTATATTAACATCTACAGCGGCCAAGTATGGCTTCCGATTCCGTTTATGAAGGCGTTACCTTTGTTTCCTGATTTTTCAACCGTTCTTTTAAATAAAGGTAAATTTGTTCCTGAGCCCTGAAATTCTTTTTACCATCATCCGCCCGGTAACCATTATCCTGTCTTTCACTAATGATCCGGGTTTTTTTGTTATCCATAAACTGAATGTTCATAAAATCTTTGAGCTCTTGTTGAATATCCTTATCATTTATGGGTGCGGTAACTTCCACCCGATTATCCAGATTCCGCATCATCCAGTCTGCAGAGGATATATAATATTTTTCTTTACCACCGTTGGCGAATATGTATATTCTTGAATGTTCCAGATACTCATCAACAATGCTGATCACTTCAATATTGTCGCTCAGACCTTTTACCCCGGGAACAAGCGAGCAGGTACCTCGGACAATCATTTTTATTTTGACGCCGGCTTTACTGGCCAGATATAATTTATTGATCATTTCCTGATCGACCAGGCTGTTCATTTTAGCAATGATGTAAGCCTCTTTTCCGGCCTTGACATTTTTTATTTCATTGGCAATGAGTTTATAGAATTTTTTTCGCATGGTGAATGGGGAAACAATAAGATGCTTATAATTATAGGTTTTATAATTATTTTCCAGGAACTTAAAAACTTTGTTAACTTCAAAAGTAAGATCTTTATTCGCAGTTAAAAGACTGTGATCGCTATAGATTTTGGCAGTGGTTTCGTTATAATTACCGGTAGCGATATTTGCATAATGCACTTTCTCTCCATTTTCCACCCGGGTGATAAGGCAGAGTTTGGAATGTACTTTTAAACCCGGCACACCATCAATGATCCGGGCATTCTCTTCCTCCAGCTTTTTGGTCCAACGGATATTTGCCTCCTCATCAAATCTGGCCTGGAGTTCAATCACTACCAACACATCTTTGCCATTCCTGCAAGCATTTATCAGGGCGTTTATCACATTGGAATCCTTTGCTACCCGGTAGAGAGAAATCTTAATGGATGTTACCTGGGGATCTATAGCAGCTTCCCGTAGCAGATCAGTAATGTGATGGAATGATTGATAAGGGTAATGCAGAAGAATGTCTTTTTCCCGCATTGCATTGAATATACTCTTGTGCTTAATAATATCCCTGTGATACAAGGGTACTATTTTCCGGTACATCAGTTTTTTTGAACCCACTGCAGGAAATTTCATAAAATCGCGGGCATTATGATACCGGCCTCCGGGAATCAGGTTTTCAAAATTCTTCAGATTATTCCGCTCAATGATGAATTTTAAAAGGTCCGGCGGGATATTCGCATCATACACAAATCGAACCGGCTGCCCCCATTGCCTTTGTTTTATGGATTTGGAAATTTTCTCAAAAAAACTCTTGGTAACATCATCATCGATATCCAGTTCGGCGTCCCTGGTTTGCTTAATTGTATATGCTTGGAAAGTATCAAAGTCAAAAATCGAAAAAATTTCCTTCAGACCAAATCGAATCACATCGTCCAGCATGATGATAAAAATGTTTTCATCTGTTTTGGGAAGGACAATAAAACGAGGCAGGACTTTTGCCGGAAGCTCAATCAAAGCATACTTAGCCTCATTTGGATTTTCTTTTTTGGAAAGATGAACCGCCAGATAGATTACCAAATTCTTTAGATATGGGAATCCTGGGACCGAGTCCAGCATAATCGGAACCAGCCTGGGTCTGACCTCCTGCTCAAAATAGGAATGAACAAATTTTTCCTGAACCTGGTTGAGCTCTTTTTCGTTGATGATGTAAATATTCTGATTTTTTAATTCCTCCTGGGACTGGCTAAAAATCCGATCGAACATATCTCGCTGGCGGATCACTATTTTCTGGATGTCCTGCAGGATATGCTTGGGGTTGCGCCCCAGTATGGTTTTTTCTTTTATTCCGGCTTTAATCATCCTGGTAAGCGTTCCGACCCGGACACTGTAAAATTCATCCAGATTTGAGGAGTAGATTCCTAAAAATTTCAGACGCTCGATCAGGGGGACAGAAATGTCCGCAGCTTCCTGTAAGACACGTTCATTGAAATATAACCAGCTGATTTCCCGGTTAACATATTTATGATTTTTTGCCATATCCGTTACAATTTTTGATGAAGAGATTTGGTAAACCTGGACTATTTTAATATAATGAAAATTTCGCCTGAATGTTATTGGTATTAGCTGATATTCTCTTTGCTATAGGGGAATAAGATTCAGCTGATATCCTTTTGGTTCTTAAGAGAGACCGGTAATATTTCGATCAAATTTCTGAGATCTTTTTCTCTGATTTTATTCAGACAGTTTTCCAGTGTGAACCATTTTCTCTTACGTAAACTGGATTCGGGCCAGGATTCCAAAATTTCCGTGACATTCATGGGATAAACACTGACCATACAAACTCCACCCCATTTCTGATATTGATATTGCCCAATTTCTCCTCCCACAATTTGGCCGCGGAGGCCAGCTTCTTCATATGCTTCCTGTAAGGCGGAATCCTGCGGAGATAATCCTGGCTCAATCAGACCTTTCGGAATGATCCACCGTTTATTACTCCGGGAAGTTACCAGCAAAATTTCCAGAGACTGTAACGATCCTCTAAAAGGAATCACACCTGATTGGGGGAAAATTCGGTCCATACAATATTCCTAATATTGAACTTTATATCAAATCAACTAAGTAATTTCGTAACCATAGAGTTTGCAAATTACCGCTAACTGATTATTAGCTATAGAAAGATAAAAAACCTGCCAGGATGAATCAACTACATGAAAGTATATCTTCATTTTCAAAGACAGCAGTCAAATAAATAATGCAACGAATCCGTGTATATTGCGTTGGAATGAATAAATGACCTGTTTATATTTAAAGTCATTAAAAGGAAATATACTCATTGAAAATCAGTCTGAGAACAAAACTAATTGTCCTTTCAGCGATCCTGGTTGCCATAATCATGATTGTGGTAACATATTTCTTTACCATCCGGGAGATAAAGGACAGACGTCTGTCCGTAGAATCTCAGATGAAAAGAATTGCTGAAAACATTGCCACCATGCAGCTTCTGGACCGCCAGGATTGGGCCGTTTATCAAAACTACATCTCGCAATTGATGAATTTCAATAAGGACATTATCTATATCGCGATATATGATGACCGTAATTCACTCAGGGCCTATACTTTGAACGAAGATTTTCTGGAACTGGAGAGACCCATACAAGCAAACTGGCAAAGAGCGGAAATTGTCAAGCAATTGGACCAGGGAGCTATTGCCCAAAGCAGTCAGGAGGACATTGCCAGACAGCAGGTCAATATACAGGTTGGGGATAGAATACTGGGAAGTGTTCATGTTGGTTTTTCCCTGATTCAGATCAATCTGGATCTGCAAAAAAGAATTCAGCTTAATGTTGTATTGTCAATTGCGTTTATTCTGCTTTTTACCATGGTTTCCATTATCGTCAGCCGTAAATTAACCAGCCCCCTGGAGCGTTTAAGCAAAGCCATGAATGCAGTATCTGCAGGAGATTTTCAACAGCAGTTGATCATTGAAACGACAGATGAAATAGGCGATCTGGCCCGGAATTTTAATGAGATGGTCAGCGGTTTGCGGGAGCGGGAAATTATTGATAAACTGGGAAATGAGCTCAGCCGTAAATTTATTATCAGTGATCTTGCAACTCTGGTCCGGGAACGGATTAAAAATGCGATAGGCGCTTCTACTGCCAGGCTTTATATCCGAAAGAGAAATAATAGTCAAGAATTTGAAGAAATTACTCTGCCTGTGGAAAGAAAAGTGGATTATCCGGATATTGAACTGGACCCGGATATACGGAAATTTTTAATGGAGCACCCAAACGGATTTTTTGTCCATGAAGTATCTCCCGAAATACAATCTGCCCTAAGACATAAGCCCACTGATGAGGCCGGATTGGTTGTACCTATGGTGGTAAAAGACGAATTATTTGGCATGCTGTTTTTTGCCCAATCAGATAAATCAATTAAATTCAATTTACCTCAACAAAATTTTGCAGCTACACTGGCCGGGCAAGCTGGTATTGCCCTGGAAAATGCCCTGTTATACGAGGATTTACGCGAACAGGAAAGATTCAAACGGGAACTCGAAATTGCCAAGGAGGTCCAGAAACGTTTGCTGCCGGATAAGATGCCGGAAATGAATGGTTTTCAGGTCGATGCGGTCTGTCTGCCGGCATCGGAGGTTGGTGGAGACTATTATGATTTCTTCCAACTGGATGATCAACATCTGGGGATTGCCATAGCCGACGTGAGTGGAAAAGGGACCTCTGCTTCATTTTACATGGCGGAAATCAAAGGAATGATGTTACAACTCGTCTCTCAAAATTTAAAACCGAGTGAACTTTTAATGCAGGTAAACAAAAATCTATTTTCAAATATTGATCGCAGAATTTTTGTAACCATGATCTATGGAATTCTGGATTTTGAAAAGGGTAGATTCGTTTTCTCCCGAGCCGGACATAATTCCATTTTGCATTTTACGGCTCATGGAAAATTTAATGTAATAACCCCACCGGGAATTGGTCTGGGACTGGAGAAGGGAAATCTTTTTAGTCAGAAAATTGTGGAAGTACCGGTCGGGTTGAATAAAGGCGAAATCATCGTTCTCTATACGGATGGTGTCACAGAAGCCATGAATCCTGAGCAGGAAGAATTCAATGAAAACAGACTGATTGAATCGATTCAGTCGGTTCGGAGCAGCACAGTTGAGCAGATCAGAAGCAAAATTATCAATGATATTACCCAATTTATGAACGGCCAAAAACAGCATGACGACATAACCATGGTCATTTTAAAAAGGTTATCTAAATAACTAAAATATAAATCACTTGTTTTACAGTATTTTAAGATTAAAAAGTTTTCCTAAATAGTGGCAACTTTTAATATCGAATTTCGTATTAAGTCTGAGTTTGAGGTTATACTATGAATATTTCGAATATAAAGTATTGGATTCTTCTCATCCTAGGTCTGCTTTTATTCCTTTCTTGTGAGAGCGGGAGTCAGAGAAAAATTCGGCTATCCACCGTTAAAAACGATCAGAGTAACACCTTTGTTTCTTCGAGTGTATTGCAAGTATTACCAGAGTCACAACGTTCGGTAGCTATCCTATTGTTCAAAAACGATACTAAAGATCCGGCTTTAGATTGGTTGAGACGCGGATTATCGGATATGTTAACCACCGATCTTAAACAGTCTCCTTACCTGAATATTATTAGTTATGGCCGTCTTTTGGAGGTTGCTGAACAGATTGGGGAAGATCAGGGAAATTGGGATAGTCTTGACAAAATTGAAAGAGTTTCCCGAAATGCCAATGCGGACCTGGTTATTTCGGGAAAATATTACCGAGAAAAAACCCGTCTGATGATTGAGGTAGAATTAATTGATATCAAGTTAAACAAGGTGATTCCCATTGAACCAGTAACCGGGACCAGTCTGGAGCGAATTTTTGCCATGGTTGATGAATTATCGCAGAAGGTCAGGGAAAACCTGAAAGCTGATATCCAGGGAAAGTCCGATGAAAACATCAGACTGGCGAGTATGACCAATTCGGTAGATGCTTTTCGGTACTATTCCAAGGCGATGGAAAATCTGGATAAATTACTCTATTTTGATGCACTAAAAAACCTGGAAGAGGCAGTAAAACTCGATTCTACCTTCGCTGTTGCCTACCTCCGATTGGCAGCCATGAAGTATGATGGTTTTAGCAGAGCAGAAGCTTTGCAAGCTTTAAGCAAGGCAGAAAAGTATTCTGATAAATTATCGGAGCACGATCGCTTACGACTCGAAATTATCAAGGCTAAATTTGCGGGAAGATATTCCGACCTGCAGAATATTTTGGAAGAAGCAGTTCGAACCATGCCAATGGAAATAGATTTCCGCACGGAATTGGCCCGGTATTATCAGCATAATGTTGGCGATCTTGATCGGGCATTAAGTGAATATGAAATCATACTGGAAATGGATCCCAATCAAAAGTTGATTTATAACGATCTGGGATATCTTTTTGCCTGGCGGGGTGATTTTCAGACAGCTTTCAAATACTTCGAAAAATATCGTGAGCTTGCTCCGGATGAACCGAATCCCTACGACAGTATGGGTGAAGTACTAATGCAGGCCGGACGATTTGATGAGGCCATTCAGCAATTGAAAAAGGCGCTCAGTAATTGGCCAAGTTTTTATCATTCCGCACTACGGATGAGTGAAATAAATTGTGAGCTGGGAGATTATCAAAATTCCCTTAAATATTTGGATCAGGTTATTTCACAAGCTCCCTCGAAGAATATTGTCCAGGCCCTTGAAATGCAGAAAGTTGCCTTATTATGGAGATTTAATAAAATATCGCAGGCAGATAAACTTCTATCAGGCGTATTAAAGAAAGCACCTTCAAATCGTGAAATTTTGATATTTGCTGCCGAATTTTATAATTCCGTGGGGGATTCATCCAGGGCACGTCAAATAATTGCATCCGGTCTTGATTTATTGGCTCAGGAAGTAAAAACGGATCCAAATGATAATAAGAATTGGGAGAATTTCTTATCATATACTGTTTCAGCACCGGTTGTGAATACAAAACAAGCCATTGATGTTGTGCAAAATCTCTCCTCCTTCGAGACTCCCAGTGACATGCGAACATTGAAAAAGATTGTTCAGATTATTCTTTATAATAGGGTGGGAAATTACCAATCCGCAAAAGCAATTTTGGCAAACTCTACGGACGAATTTGTTGATCTTCTTGTCAGGCGTTCGGATCTGGGCTGGGGATCAGTATGGAAGTATGTGTTGGAGACGATGATTCCGGTTAACGACAATCAACAAGATCATATGAATTTCTACAACAAATTAGTAGAAACGGCCGGGGAGTCGAATGTGAAAAATTTTAAAAATCTGGCTGCGTTCACCAATACTTACTACGATCAGTTAAATAATAATTCTGGTGCAATTGCTAAAGAGTATTCCCAGCAGGGTGCTCCTTTGGAAAATCTCTGGTACGTGCTGGGGCCTTTTTCGCAGAAAAATGTATCGGGATTTTTCTATCCTTACCCTCCCGAACAGAAAATTGATCTGAATGCCACTTATTCAGGTGTTCGCGGTGAAATAAAATGGCAGCCAGCGGTTGATGGGATGCGTGATGGTTATCTTAATTTGAAATCGACCTTCAGACAGTCTGACTGGGTGGTCGGGTATGCCTTAATCTATGCCTATGCTCCCGAAGAAAGAAAAGCACAAATTCGTTTGGGCACAGACGAAGCTTGCAAACTATGGCTGAATGATGAGCAAATCTGGCAGCATTACCTGAAACAAAGCGCCCAGATAGATCGCGATATTGTCACAGTAATTCTTCACCCGGGTTACAATAAATTTTTGCTCAAAGTAACAAATTCGATCCAGGATTGGGGATTTTATTTCCGGATTACTGATGAAAAGGGAACCGGATATCCCGATATCACCTTCCATACCGCCCCGGAAGTTTTGAATTCGCTGGCCAGAAGATGAACAATCTTTAATTTTGATCGCATATCAACAAATATTATTGTTCCTTCCCAGAA
>CAYVKM010000106.1:0-11849 GCA_964452045.1 uncultured Calditrichaceae bacterium | reverse complement strand
CAGAGCTGGCAGTATATCAGCAGCAATTTACCAATGGTTTCGGTTTACGATATGAAGGTTCATGAAACGGCCAATTATCTGGCTATTGGTACCCATGCCCGTTCCATGTATAAACTTGATCTGTCGCTTCTGACCGGTACCGGAGAAACTCCCGCTCAACCGATTGCGCAAACTTTTCAGTTGAAACAGAACTATCCCAATCCGTTTAATCCGAGCACTACCATTCCCTATACCCTGAATAAATCTTCTTTAACAAAACTCACCATCTATAATACCCTGGGTCAGGAAGTGCGAACGCTGGTAAATGAAAATCAGGGACCGGGTGATTACAGTGTGGTGTGGAACGGCCGGGATAATGCGAACCGGCTGGTGGCCTCCGGGACTTACATCTATCGTCTGCAAACGGGTGATTTTACCCGCACCCGGCGGATGACGTTTTTGAAATAACAAATTGATTTATTGTAATGCCATTGCCCCGAGTGATGGCATCACTTTTACAGTTTTATAAAATATTTGATTTGAATTCCTACCGGTGTAATTTTTATTTATGAAAAATCAAATTAAACATTTTACCTTTTTTGTTATCCCGGTCTGGTTGTTCGCAGCTTTTACTTTGTCCCGTGCCCAGTATCCGGATAGTCTGGTTCAGGCCCTGGCAAGCCAGACCAACCTGGATACCCTGGTTTATTATGTGAATGTACTCTCCGGGGAAGATTCGGTGACTATAAACGGCAACCGTTATCTGATAACTTCCCGCAATGCCAGTCAGCCTGGAAACGACCTGGCCGCAGACTTTATTTATCAAATCCTGGAAAAAACCGGGCTTAATACCTACGATCAGAATTACAGCACCAGCGGCCGGAATGTCTTTGCTGTTCAGACCGGTACGGATTATCCCGATCAGCAATTTATCATTTGCGCCCATTATGATGATATGCCGGGTGCAATTGCCCCGGGGGCGGATGACAATGCCAGCGGTACGGCTGCGGTTCTGGAAGCCGCCCGGATTCTTTCCCAGGTGCAGACGCCCTATACGGTTATCTATGGCCTGTGGGATGAGGAAGAGATCGGACTGGTTGGCAGTGGTTACTATGCCCAGCAGGCCTTCCTGACCGGGGATGATATCCTGGGAGTGGTGAATCTGGAGATGTTCGGCTGGGATGGTAACGATGATGGCAAATTTGAGATCCACACCCGCCCGATTGCCAGTTCGGTAAACCTGGCTGAACTGATCGTTCAGCTGGAAAACATCTATCAGATCAGTCTGACGCCGTTGGTTCAGAATCCGGGAACTACTGCCAGTGATCATTCTTCTTTCTGGAACCGGGGATATACAGCCATTGTTTACAGCCAGGCCTTTTTCAGCGGGGATGGTAATCCATATTATCACACCTCCAACGACCGGATTATCTATTTTAACCTGGGATATTTTTACAACATGTCCAAACTTGCCGTGACCACTATTACCCATCTATCCCTGAACAATGTGGTAGTAGGCATTGCCGCTGCGGACGATATAGTGGCCTCAGGATACAGATTAGAGCAGAACTATCCCAATCCGTTTAATCCGGTTACCACCATTCCTTATAAACTTTCCCGTTCATCCCAGGTGAATTTGAGTATCTACAATGGCCTGGGACAGGAAGTGCGGACATTGGTAAATGCCCGGCAGGCGGCGGGTGAATACCAGGCAATCTGGGATGGGCGGGATAATCATGGCCGGCCAGTACCTTCCAGT
The DNA here is from genome assembly GCA_964452045.1 of uncultured Calditrichaceae bacterium. Taxonomy (GTDB): domain Bacteria; phylum Calditrichota; class Calditrichia; order RBG-13-44-9; family RBG-13-44-9; genus CAYVKM01. Next base: position 10,111 of record CAYVKM010000106.1, on the reverse strand, counting down.
GTGTACATCTACCGGCTACAAGGGGAGAATTTCAGCGACTCCCGCAAGATGATGCTGATTCGGTAGAACTAAAAAATTGTTTTACTTCTCGAGGCAGCTTTATGGCTGCCTTTTTATGTAATCCTTCCTTGAAAATATCCTTGCTTATTAAATGGTTCTTTAATCCGATGATTTTATTAGACTACTATAAATAAGCGTGCAATATAAATGTATCAAAAGAGAGCGTAACAAGATGAAAAATGTTTTTTACCTTTTATTTTTTATTGGCTCCTTATTTGCTGAACAAGGCAATTGGGTTTGGAAAAATCCATATACGACCGGTAATGATCTCATGGATATTTGTGCCATTGATGAAAATACAGTCGTTGCAGTTGGTATTTTTGGAACCATTGTCCGGACGGATGACGGGGGAAAAACCTGGCGACAACTTGATGCCGGAACCGGTTGTGATTTTAATTCAGTTTATTTTGTGGATGCCCAGGCCGGTTGGGCTGTGGGAGGTTGGCCCAATCAAACCTATTTGCATTTTCCCGATGATCAAAAGGAAGGAGAAATTTACCGAACCATGGATGGAGGAGAAACCTGGGAAAGACTGCTCTTCGGCGACTACCGGGAGAGTTACCTGGATGTTTTTTTTGTTGATCGGATGCATGGCTGGGTACTGACCAGCCATTATGGAATCCTGAAAACGAATAATGGTGGTGAAAGCTGGGACCGGTATTCCATCGGTAACTTAACATATGCCTTGTCCTTTTATTTTATTGATAAAAACAGGGGTTGGATTATCGGTCGCAATCGTATCTATCGAACATTAGATGGGGGAAAAACCTGGCAGGTACAATATTACAATACCGACCGGTCTTTCTCGGCAATTTATTTTGTTGATGACGATACCGGCTGGGTTGTGGGGGCACAAATTAGCACTAACCCGGTTGAGGAGGGTTCAATTATTATGAAAACTACAGACGGGGGTTATAACTGGGTATTACAGGATATCAATGATTCCTGTATGCATCATTCAGTCTGTTTTGCGGATAGTTTGAATGGATGGGTGAGCGGAGACAAAATAATATCAGGCCCAAATGGCGGCTATGTTATGCATACCCATGATGGTGGCACCACCTGGGAAGAGTACCTGTTTAATTCCGTAAGTAAAGATTTTTGGGCAAATTCAGTTTCCTTTTCTGATAAAAATACTGGATGGGTTGTTGCATATGGGGGAATGGTCATAAGGACAGAGGACAGTGGTACTAATTGGGATTTTTGTAGTGGTTTCACTTTGGCTAATTTCTACGATATATGCTTTACTGATGATAATACCGGTTGGTTAACCGGGAGGGAGAAAGTATGGAAAACAGTGGATAGGGGTAACCATTGGTTTATAAACTTCGACAGCAGTGATGTCGATATATACCGGGTTTGCTTTAAAAATATTGACACAGGCTGGTTAGCATGTTTGGATCAGATTACTGACCAGGTATTTTTATTGAGGACCAATGATGGGGGCCAATCCTGGACAAGAATATCGTTACCCTCTAACAATTATCGATTCATATCGGATATGACCTTTGTTGATACACAGACAGGATGGCTAATATTATATGACTACTCACCTCGTCAGTCAGGCATATTTTATACTTGTGATGGCGGAGAAACCTGGCAGATCAAATATGGCACCACGTATAAAGTTGAGAGCATCTTTGCCCTGAATGATTCTGCAGCGTATGCCCTGGAGATTCGTTGGCCATTATCGAATGTCATTTTAAAGACCTCAGATGGTGGAAATACCTGGCAAGAACAATTTACAAATCCGCGTGACTTGCTGAGGTCTGTATTTTTTATTGATTCCTGTTACGGGTGGATTTCAGGACGTGATAGCTCGGGTAGCATCATTTTGCGTACAACAGATGGGGCTAAAACATGGCAACGAATATCTACAGAAGGTGATGAATCCCGTTCAGTATATTTCCTGGATCGTAATAACGGTTTTGCATTGGATTCCTACCATCAGAATGCTATAATCTTGCAAACGGGGGATGGGGGAGTTACTTGGCAGAGAACATTATTCAATGTGTGGGAAGGATATTTAGGAGAAATTTTGTTTTTAAATTCTTCAACTGGTTGGGCGTGCGGTCATGCTGGTGCATTGTTAAAATATGAAGGACCTCCGGTAATAAGTACTATTAGTTCCCCATCCTCCGATTTAAAAATTAACAAATTTTACCTGTCTCAAAATTATCCAAACCCTTTTAACCCTGTCACAACAATAACTTATACTCTGACCAGAAACAGTATTGTTGCACTTTCCATCTATAATACCCTGGGACAGGAAGTAAGGACATTGGTAAATGCCCGGCAGGCCACGGGTGAATACCAGGCGGTCTGGGATGGACGGGATAATCATAGCCGGCCGGTGCCATCCGGCGTTTACATTTACCGCTTGCAAGGAGAGAATTTCAGTGATTCCCGCAAGACGATGCTGATCCGGTAGACTCTACCATAGGGTTTTATAAAGTAGAGCACCACCATTTGCCTAACGGTTTTGTTTGTTTTAAAATCCCACAGTTTTTTCTTGACAAAAATATCCCGGTTTTGTATCTTAAAAGTGAATGTAAGAACAAAGAGGGGGGGGCAAAGGAGCCCTCCGGGAGGTAAATATGTTTGTTCTTTTCAATAGATTTCAGTTACTATCTAAATCCGCATCTAATCCATTCTCTTTTCCATATCTTTTCTTTCTTCATCGTCTATTATTTCTCTTTTTCATTTTACCTTTTTCATTACTGTCTATTTCTTGCGAAAAAAGCACTGCCCCTGTGAATAATCCGCAAGTGACTCTAACAGCTGAATATTTGGGCGTTAGTGAAGCGGAACTTATTTTAAAAACAAAGAATACCGAAGCCAATACCCAATACCAACTATTCCGGGATGATTCTTTGATATGTGATGGGACTTTGATTCAGGATGATACCATAATTACTGACACCCTGTTATTGCCGGCTCACAGCTATACCTATAAGGCACAATTAATAAAAGATGGAACCCTAATTGCTTACAGCCAACCGCTGCAAATTACTACTATGGACACCACCAGTCATGACTTTACCTGGGAGACCTTTACCTTTGGCACAAGCGGTAGCAGTGTGCTGCATGATGTGGCAGTAATAAGCCCCGATAATATTTGGTGCGTAGGAGAGGTTTACGCCGACAGCGCCCAACCCTGGTTGCCTTACAATGCCGTGCATTGGGATGGACAGCAGTGGGAGTTGAAGCGGGTACCAACAAATTCAGTAGTTGGTTTTGGTTTCTATCCGCTAAAGACTGTTTTTGCATTTGATTCAGATAATATTTGGATGTTTTCTGATGCAGGTTCCTATTGTCATTGGAATGGTTCAAATTGGGAAAGCGAGTATGTATCACAAAGACATGGAGGAATTAATAAAATATGGGGAAGTTCGCCAACCGATATATATTTTGTTGGTACAAATGGTAATATAACTTACTACGACGGTCAGGGGTGGCAGAAGCTGGAGAGCGGAATTGATCTGCCGATTCAAGATATTTGGGGAATAACCGACCTGGCAACCGGAGAACCTTATATCCTCTGCCCGGCCTCGGACAAGTATAATGCCAGTGAAAAGAAATTACTCAAGATCAATGTCGATAAACAAATAACAGAGTTACCCTGGCCTTTTACAGACCGGGATCCTTATTCAACCTGGTTTAAATCCGAAAGAGAAATTTATATTTGTGGTGGCGGGGTTATAAAAAGAAATTTCAAAGGTGAGTACAAAATATTTAGCCAACTACCCAGAATATTTCTAAACAAAATCCGTGGAAATGATATAAATGATATTTTTGTGGTTGGTGATTTTGGATTATTTGCCCACTATAACGGAAAATCCTGGTGGGTTCATCCAAACTCATTTTATGGTACCTTTTCATCCGTTGATGTAAAAGGAAATACAGTAGTAGCAGTTGGAGAACAGAATGCCAGGGAAGGATTGGTAATGGTCATAAAAAGGAATTAACATCCAAATTTTTATCAAAGGAGGTGATGCCTATATGCTTGTTTTATAGAATACCCGGATGATGCTGGCACGCCATCCGGGTGAAAAGAATGAAATCGCCATCGCAAAATCGTTGATTTTGTTTATTTAAGTTCAAATTTATTTTGAGAAGGAAAAAAAATGTTTTCTAAATATTATAAAGTCCTGTTACCCATTTTTATTTTTGCATGCACTTCCATTTTGCTCTCCGTCATCGGTGGCAGTTGCGAGCGAAACAAATCCCCACTGAGTGTTACTGGCGCTGTTGATCCAAATTACCCCAGCCATGAGTTTGAATGGACAGCCGATACCCTGGCGCCGCCGGACGCATACCAGATTTTACTGACAGATATCTGGGGAACGGATGAGAACAACGTGTGGTGCGTCGGTCACAGCGACCTGAACAAATACCAGATCTGGCACTGGAACGGCGTTCAGTGGAACAATGTGGAAACCCACATCATCGGAGAGCGGCCCTCATATTATGAAATCTTCGGTTTTTCGGAAGATGATTTTTGGATAGCCGGCTATACCAGCATTTATAGTGGATATCTTCTGCATTTCGATGGCGATTGGTACCGCATGGATAACAATGAATTGGCAATGTGTGAGTCATTGTGGGGAAGCTCTTCTCAAAATCTCTATATTGGATGCAATCACGGTATCATTTATCAATATGACGGTGATCATTTTACGAAGTATGGGACCGGGAAAAATCTTCAGTTTAATACTGTATGGGGATTAAAATCCGGTGAAATATTTGCCATAGGTGTTAATAACGATAATCAACCGGCTGAACCGCCCATAAGGTATTTGTTCAAATATGACACCGATAAATTTACATTGATCGATTCAGTTGTTCGGAAGGCCCCTTTTGTCGAAACCATAGGCATGGATTTATGGGGAACCGATATAAACAACCTGTATTCGCCTACCGGTAATTCATTAACAAAGTATGTGAACGGAGAATGGGAAACTCAATTTTATGCGGCGTTGTGGAGAGTCTATGGAAGTTCACCCTACAACATCTTCACCGGTGGCTATTACAATAAGGTATATCACTATAACGGTGTTGATTGGGCGGAGGTTTATTCCGGAAATGAGGTTCTTGGAGATATCTGGGGAATTTGGTGCAATGATAGTTATGTATTTGTTATTGAACACCTTGAGTATTATCCCAAGATATTAAGAGGTAAACAAAAAAACATGGAAAGGAGATGATGCCTATGTGGGCGTTTTATAAAATACCCGGATGATGCTGGCACGCCATCCGGGCGAAAAGAATGAAACCGCTACTTCAAAATTTTAGAAGTTGTTTATTTAAATTCTGTTTTATTTTGAGAAGGAAAAAAAATGTTTCCTAGATATTATCAATTACTGTTACCCATTTTTGTTTTGGTATGCGTTTCCCTTGTGTTTTCTATCATGGGGAACGGCTGCGAACGGGATAAATCGCCTCTTTCTACTTCAGGCGATACAGGAACTGTTAATCCCAATTACCCCAGCCATGAGTTTGAATGGACGGCCGATACCCTGGCGCCGCCGGACGCATACCAGATTTTACTCAAAGATATTTGGGGAACGGATGAGAACAACGTGTGGTGTGTCGGTCACAGCGACCTGAACAAATACCAAATCTGGCATTGGAATGGCAATCAGTGGCGGAATGTGGAAACTAATATAATGGGTTACAGGCCATCATATTCTGAGATATTCGGCTTTGGAGAGAATGATTTCTGGATCGTTGGTTCTGCTGGTTATCAGGGCTATGTTTTGCATTACGATGGAGCATGGAATAGGATTGATAACAATGATCTGGAGCATTGTTATTCTGTTTGGGGAATATCATCGCAGAATCTTTTCATTGGTAGCAGACACGGGTTAATCTACAAATATGATGGCGATCAATTTATTCAGTACAATACCGGTCGAAACATATTGATCACGACAATTTGGGGATTAGACTGCGGAGAGATATTTGCGATAGGCGTAAATAATGAAAATCAACCGGTTGAACCGCCTATCAGATACTTATTCAAATATGATAATAGTAAATTTGCATTAATCGACTCTGTCGTTCGGGTTACTCCCTTTGTCGAAACCATAGGCATGGATTTATGGGGAACCGATATAAACAATTTGTATTCGCCTACCGGTAATTCATTAACAAAGTATGTAAATGGAGAATGGGAAACCCAATTCTATGCGGCGTTATGGAGAGTCTATGGAAGTTCACCCTACAATATCTTCACCGGTGGCTATTACGACAAAGTGTATCATTATAACGGTGCTGATTGGGCGGAGGTTTATTCCGGAAATGAAGTTCTTGGAGATATATGGGGGATATGGTGCAACGATAACTATGTATTTGTCATAGAGCATCCGGAATATTTCCCCAGAATTCTGAGAGGCAAACAGAAGAAGCCATGAAAGGAGGTGGTGCCTATGTGGGCGCTTTATAGAATACCCGGATGATGCTGGCACACCATCCGGGCGAGAAAGGCAAATAATAGCAGGGATTCTCGCTCCGAAGAGAAATCAACCTTCAGGTTGATTATCCCCTATTTATTTGCCATGCGGAAGATAGACAATTTTCAGCTTTATTCAAAATTCAACTTTCAATAAGGAGAAGAAAATGAAACATAAAAGATATTTCCAGATTTTAAGTCTTATTTGCTTAATTCTTGTTTCATCGGCATCTGTGGATGCCACAACAATCACATTGACCCCGGTTCAATCCGTTTCAAGTGTTCATTACTGGGATCCGGATGCAAATAATGGAAATGGAGGGTGGTTCTATGGTTATGGCAGTTACAGTATGGGAAGATTGGATGGGGCTGCTTGGGGAAATACAACCGATGATGTGCATAGAAGCGGCTATGAATTTGATTTGTCTGATATTCCCGATAATGCCGAAATAAACAATGCATATCTTCAAGGTTATATCCAAACAACACATATCCATAACTTCCAGGGAAGGCTTGTTGGTATACCTTATGATACATTTTTTGATCCAGAACCGCTGTGGCTGGCTGTTGGGAACAGCAATCTTGTTTACCTGGATGCTATAGAATATAACCAAAATTTTAACGACCCAAGTGATGAGTTAAAAAATGTGATTGCATCCAATTTGGGTATCGATGTTATTAAAGTGGGTTTGTTAAGTTTGGATGAAAACCAAAACGAAAGTGAGGGTATTTTAAATAATTTTCAAATTGTAGTGGATTATAGTATTCCAATCGAGGTTACCATAGGCACAAATGTGCCGGGTTTGCAGTTTTATGTGGATGGGGATGATTATACTACATCACACGCTTTTAATTGGTATTCCGGAGAAGAGCATACTATTGGCACAAACACTCCGCAGACCAACAATAATACAAATTATAGTTTCCAGAATTGGAGCGATGGCGGTGCTATTGAACATACCATCACACCAGGCTCCAATCAGACAATTACAGCTAATTTTGAGGAAGTCACCACGGTGCATATCGTGGTAAAGAATCGCCACGACGGTGGTTACGTTAAAGTAGATTATGATATAAATCATCAGCAATTTCCATCCGGCGTTGGATTTGATTTCGACCAGGGCAGCACCCATGACTTTGAAGCCTGGGAGCAAAATTATGCCGGATACGATATGGAATTTAAAGCTGGTGAAGAAAAATGGGCTACACCGGATGGCTCGTTTTATACTGCACTAATTGAAAACCATACGGTTGAAAATCCCGGGACATATTGGGCACAGTTATGGAGAATCTGTAACTTTACTGCCGATAATCATTTCTTAAACGGCGGCAGCGGCGGACAGATAAAGGTAAATGGCGTGGTTCACCAGCCTGTACCATATACATCTACAAATTTGGAAGAAGACCAGATCACATTTGAAGCGCCCCCGCAGCAGCAGACAGTCAACGGTAAAACCGTCGATTATAATTTCCTGAATTGGGGAGATGGCAATACTCAAAATCCAAGAACACTGGCGCCATCGACAAATTTTAATGTATTGGCAAAATACAAAGGCCATCTGGTTTCTGCTACTTATGAAGCTACCTCTACCAATAATGGAAGAAGAATCTCCTATGATGCCGAAGGTAACCTCCACTGCGTTTATCTTGATGCTGATAATATCTGGTATACATATTCGGATGACGGAGGTGAAACCTGGACTGGACGCCTGAAGAATTGGTAGATGGAACAGGAACCAGCCCGGAAGGACAATGCTTTAATCCTTCCATTACAGTATTGAATGGGAAAATCTATTGTATTTATACCACATTTTGGGATGTGGATGGTTTTACCTATTTTGAACTCCGTTACAGTTATAAAACCATTGGCCTGGCGAATTGGACGGCTGTTGTTCTGGAATATATTTATGATAGCGTCAATAACAAACCAAATCCCGTTATTTCAGCAGGCTATTATTATGAAGATAAATATTTAATCTTCACCTATACTCTGGTGAATGAACAGACCGAGGAAATCGAAATTCATACCCAAGATAAGAAAAACAACGATTCCTTTGTCCATATTGAACAGACCTTTCCTGGTATCAGTCCATCAATTGATAATAATAAAGGCATAAGTGTTACAAACTTTTTCCTGGCCTATGAGCATAAAGGAGATATTTATACCAGATTTTGGGATTGGTCCAGGAAGGAATGGACTGAAGAGGCATGTGCGAGTTCAGATCTTTGGATGCTAACGAATACTGGTCAGCCCAGTTTAAGCGCCCAGGGTGACTATGGCTATCTTGCATTTGAGGGAGTTACCGAAGCAAATCCGACAAACTGTGTGTATTGTCGTAAAATAAAATATAAACCAGTGACAGGATTTACCTATTATGATGCCTATCTAATTAGCGAAAACTCTGCTCATCCCTCGGTTTCATATAATACTGTTCCTGTTGTTACCGTGTTTTATCAGTATAATAATCAGATCTATAATAAACATAATGAAGAAGGAATTTGGCATCTTGGCCCATATGGTTCAGGCCGGAATCCGAATGTCACTGTCAACGGTATTGCCCGGGCTTGCTGGACCAAGGAGGAAACTCTACCCTATCTGGTAGTAGCCGCGGGAGATGAAGTTGGTGGTGGTGGAGGAAGCGAGGATGGGGGAAAGGATACTTTAAGGGTAGATAAGCGGTTAAGTTTTGTATTTAAGAATGATAAGAGGAACAGTTATCTTGCCCTGGATATTCGCAATATGACCTATAATGGCAAATATATCCAATTTGATTCCTTGTTAAGTTCACCGGTATTTTCATTATCATCTGCTGGCGGCAGGTTGGATTTTGAAGTTGGATATATGACTAAAAACTTTACCACCGGAATAAATCCTGATGAAGAGATTTTCAGGATAACCCTGCAGAATGGTTTGTCTGCCTACCCGGTTCGCTCATTTAAGTTAAGGGATATTTTTAATCTGCAATTGATGCCTGGTCAAACCAACACAATTTCGGTAAACATTCCTTCATTGACTGCGTCAACTGGTAGCTTTGTTCTCTCTTTTGCCAATCTGAAGCCCAATATCATTCATTTGGTTGGTTCGCCGGTTTCGTCAGTGAACAATGAATTGCTGGCTTCCGGAAATATTAATAATACGGTTATACTTCCGAAAAAATATCATATTTACCAGAACTATCCCAATCCTTTTAACCCAACAACTACACTGACCTTTGATCTTCCAAAACCATCGACGGTAGATTTGATTATCTATGATATAACCGGGCGAAAAATACGGACTTTAATCTCATCTGCTTATCCAGCCGGCTCCCATCAAATTCAATGGGATGGCAGAGATGATACCGGAAATGCTGTGGCATCTGGAATCTACATAAACCGGATAGAAGCAGGCAAATACACTCAGTCGCGAAAAATGATGTTGCTGAAGTAACCTGCCGTGGAGTAACTGAATTAAAGGCAGCCAAATGGCTGCCTTTTTTATTAAAATAGGTGAGGCATAAAAATTCTCTTTAAATAAGAGCAAAATATAGTTAAATTACCTGCCTAATATTGTGTGATGGATGGCGGATAAAAGTCCATCAGAGAAATCCCGGGTCA
>CAYVKM010000105.1:0-12111 GCA_964452045.1 uncultured Calditrichaceae bacterium | reverse complement strand
ACATACATGGGATTGGGATCATTTTCTATTTCTCCCTGCAGGAGAAGCCTCTCTTCGATGTTATATTTACCAGCCAGAATTAACTCCAGTGAACTCTCGAATACTTCGAACAACACTTCGGTCAGGAAGCCCAATCCCCCAACATTGATGGCCAGGATCGGGGTCTGATGCTGACGGACAATCTGCACTGTCCGCAAAACTGTTCCATCTCCACCAAATGAAAAAATTAAATCACATTTCCCGGGAATTTCATCGGCAGGGAGAACTTCGCAGCCAACAGGACTAACCCCCATTTCTTCCTTCATGCTCTCGGGACAAAAAATTTTAATCTTATTTTTCTTCATCAGATCAATGATATCGGGGAGTTTCTCTCGCAACAGATTTTTATAAGGATTGACAAAAACTCCAATTTTTAACATAAGCTGAACTCCAGATAGATTACTACCAAACCGGAACTATATTTACCTGAAATTTACTTCGAAAAATAGTCCGGTACATAGAGAACCCTTTTGATCTTATTTGTCGGTGTTTTTTCGAAGGGTTCCATCTGCTCCCAGATTTTTTTGATCTGGGAGAAGGAAGGTAATTTTTCATTGGTTTCTTTGCGAATGCGTTCCAGGATCTTCTCGATATCGTCGGATTGGATTTCATGGTGTGAGGTATTCAGCACAGTTTCCAGATAATCGTAATCCAGATAAATGCGGGCCATAATTTTATCTTCTTCAACATAAACCAATGCTTCTTCCACAAAAAGAGATTCACGCAATTTATCTTCAATAATCTCGGGATAAATATTTTCCCCCGATGGCCCCACATAAACATTTTTCTGACGTCCCTTGATAAATAAGAATCCATCAGAATCCAAATAACCAAGATCACCAGTTCCCAACCAGCCGTCTTTGGAAAGTACTTTGGCAGTCTCTCCCGGATTTTTGTAATAACCCTTCATCACATTGGGACCTTTTACCATTATCTCCCCCACACCCGTTTCCTTCTTTGGTTCGCCAATTTTAACCTCGATATCCTTTGGAACGCGCCCAATAGATCCAAACTTAAGCTTTGTATAAAAATCCCCGGAGACCAGAGGAGCGGCTTCACTGAGACCATACCCTACCGCAAAGGGGATTTTCGCTTCCCGCAGGAAAAGTTCCACCTCGTTGTTAATACTTGCCCCGCCAAAAACAAAACTGATCAGTCTTCCTCCGAAAGAAGTCAGGATTCTTTTTCCGATTTTACGATAAAGGAATTTCCTACCCAGATTGACTTTCGATAACCAGCGTAAAGTCTGCCTGGAACTGATTTCAGGAACAACCTTTTTATGATATATCTTTTCAAAAATGAGCGGCACACCAGTCACAATTTGAGGCCTCACAATTTGAAGCGCATCCATGAGAATTTTAGGTGAGGGTTTACGATCCAGAAAAAATATGTTGGCACCCACACTTAATCCGCCTAAAAAAGCAGTGGTACATCCATAGGCATGGGCTAAAGGTAAAACGGTAAGAATAATGCAACCTTCGGGCAAACCACCAATCAATATCGGGCCAAGCAGCGCATTTGATACGATGTTTTTGTGGGTTAACATCACACCCTTTGAATGCCCGGTCGTCCCGGAAGTATACAGTATCTCAGCCAGATCATTTTCGTCTATCTTATCCGCGGTTTTTTTGAAAAGTTTTATTTCCTCAGCAGAAGGAGATTTCTTAACGGACATATCATAATCGGTTTTAACTTTCTTACTGGCCTTGCCTTTCGGTTTATCATCCCTCAGGGTATTAAAATTATCGAGACCGATGATGAGAGGAATATTTTCCAGAGCGCTCAAATCCAGTGAGTTATAAAATTTGTCCTGGATTATCGCCCCATTAGCTTCGGAGTGTCTGATAATGTGATTAATATCGGACTCCGGAAAATCGCTAAGGATCGGAACGACCACCGCCCCAATGGTTGTTACAGCAAAATAAGCAACACCCCAGTTTGGGGAGTTTTCACCCAGAAGAACAATTTTTTGTCCTTTTTGAATATCATTCTGCAACAGAAATAATTTTAACGCATCGACCCGAACTTTCAATTCCGAGTATAAAATTGAGTCTTTTCCGACGAATGCCAGGGAAGGATAGGAAGAAAATTTACCAGTAACCCGATCAAAAAATTCGGCTAATGTTAAAGAGGACATTTCATCTTTCATAGATAGTTATTCCTCGACTTGTATTTTCTTTAACCAGGAACAATATAGATTTTTGCAACGAAAAATTCAAAATGAAGTTTTAAATTCTGAAATTAATGGTTTTGAATGAATTAATGCTATATTATTGGCAGTAACCGTTTTTTTAAAAACCCGTATAATTTAACCAATATGATCAGAGATTAAAATAGTCTTAACATAACAATTGATATACTTAGTGCATCAGGAGGAAAAGTAATGAAAAAAATCTTCTTATTTATACTATTACCCATTCTTCTGTTTTCATTATCCAATAAAAACCTGGTTGCCCAGGAAAAAACAGAAAAAACTACCAACGATACCACCAAGACCGAAAATAAAGAAGAGGATAAAGCAAAAAAGAAAAAGCCAAAAGAACCCAAATTTGATGAGTTAATAGAAGATTACAGCCGGATAGAAGGTTTATTCACCATTTATTCAAATGAGAAAGAGGGAAAAGTATATTTGGAAATTTCTCAGGATCAGTTTGGCCCGCTCTATCTTTGTAATATCACTCGCCAGTCCGGTGACGGGTCCTTATTTGATAGTGGTGCTATGCTGGATGAATTTCCGTTTTACTTGAAGCAAGTCGGGAAAAAGATCCAATTTATTCGAAAGAATGTAAAATTCCGGGCGAGTAAAGATGCAGCCATCAACCGGGCTGTCGATCAGGATATATCCAATTCTTTATGGGCCAGTGCAAAAATTGCCAGTCAACCACATGAAGAAAGAGGAAGTGTCCTCGTTGATGCCACAGAAATATTTATGCAGGATTTTAATTTAGTCGGATATCTCTCCGGTCAGGCGAAAATGCCTTACACATTTGATAAGGATGACAGCTACTTTTCCGAATTGAACTCTTTCCCTGAAAACACCGAGATTGAGGTTACCCTGCACTTCAAATCAACCAAACCATTACCGGTTTTTACTTTAACCGATTCCCGCAGCATGTTGCATCGTTATCATTACAGTCTGTCCATTCTACCAGAAACTGATTATCAGCCACGTATAGCCGATGACCGGTTAGGACATTTTTTAACCCTCTTTCAGGATTATACCTCGGTTTTAGAAGATACTCCCTATAAGTATTACATCACCCGCTGGCAGCTTGAAAAATCCGAACCAAAATTTACCCTTTCCAAACCGAAAAAACCTATCGTCTTCTGGATTGAGAATACAGTCCCGGTTGAATATCGGGATGCGGTACGGGAAGGTGTATTACTATGGAATGATGCTTTCCGAAAAATTGGTTTCGACAATGCCATTGTGGTGGAACAAATGCCCGATGATGCGAAATGGGATCCGGCAGATGTTCGTTATAATACCATCCGCTGGATTGTGCAGCCTGGACGGGGATATGCGGTAGGGCCTTCACGGGCTAACCCGTTTACCGGGCAAATTTATGACGCAGATATACGGGTAAGTGCAGATTTCGTCCGATTTTATTATAAAGAGTTCGGGGAATTTATTACACCCCTCTCCTGGACTTCGGTAAAAACGGATCAATTGTGGCCAGGTGGTGATCAGTTTAAACTGCCAGTTCAGGATGAGTTACCTTACTATTGCAATTATTCAACCGGATTAAATCAACAAATGGGATTTGCCTGGAACCTGCTAAGTGCGCGAGGCCTTGTGGGAAATAATCCCGATGACCTTAAAAAATTTATACACGACGGTATTGTCGATCTCATTGTTCATGAAGTTGGCCATACGCTGGGACTTCGTCACAATTTTAAGGCCAGCGCAACCATTCAAAATGATAAACTTTTCGATGAAAATTTTACCAGAACCGAGGGCATCTCTAATTCGGTGATGGATTATAACTCAATCAATTTGAGTATAAAGAACAATTCCGAAGGATGCTTTTTTCAAACCGTCCTGGGAAAATATGATTACTGGGTAATTGAATATGCATACAAACCACTGGAGCCGGGTTCAAAAATGAGTGAGGCCGAGATGCTGGAAAAAATTGCCGAAAAAGTGGCAGATCCGGTACTACAATACGGGACAGATGAAGACGCATATGGATTTTCTACCCGCGGGATAGATCCGTATTGTAATCTATTCGACTTGGGCACCGATCCGGTTCAATACTATAACCGCCGTACAGATATGGCCAAGGAGTTGTGGGCATCGATTCCTGAAAAATTTGATGTCAAGAGAGAAAGATATCAAAAATTTAGGATGGTATTCGGCCAGGGATTGGGTGAATATGCTCTCGCTGCAGCCAATTTACCGAAGTTCATTGGAGGAATTTCGCTGCATCGGGATCACATCGGTGATCCGGATGGGCGCCTGCCTTTCCAGGTAATTCCCGCTCAAAAACAACGCGATGCATTAAAGATCATCAACAATAAATTTTTTGCCACCAACTCATTCCAGTTTTCTCCGGATCTACTCAACAAACTGGCTCCTGAAAATTTCTGGGATTTTGAAATGACCGTATTTCGCAGATTGCGGGTGGATTATCCAATTCATGGGATTGTGCAGGTTTTACAGGCCTCGGCCATGTTCCGTTTATACGATCCCATCCTCTTACAAAGGGTTCAGGACAACGAATTGCGTTTTGCAAAAGATGAGACTCCGTTCACCATGGCAGAATTATTCCAGGAAATCCGGCAAACCATCTGGCAGGAACTGGAAACCGGGAAAAATATAAACAGCTATAAACGGGAGCTACAGCGCATGCATTTATACGTTTTGACCCAAATTGTATTGAGCTCCGTTACCATGCTTCCGCACGATGCCGTTACCCTGGCCAGAGCGGATATGAACACTATTAAAAATCAGATTGATGCCCGGCTGAAGACAGGAAACCTCGATACCTATTCCAGTGCCCATCTGGAAGAGACCCGAGCTAAAATTGAAGCTGCGCTGCAGGCACAAATACAACGCTCATTATAATATTTTAGACTATCTTGAATTTCTCCCTCTTATTTCATCAAATGAGAGGGATTTTTTTCATGTTTTCAAAACCTGAGATGGATTTATAATATTTTTGAAAATCCGAAGAACAAACAAATCACCATGAAAATATGGCGCTGCAAAATTTGTGGATATATTCATTGGGGAGAAGAACCTTCAACGAACTGCTCGGTATGTGGGGCGGATTCTCAAAACTTTGGTCGCATGGAAAATTTCTCTTCAGACAAAGATTCTAAACTTAAAAAAGTATTGATCATTGGCAACGGTGCTGCCGGTATGGAGGCTGCCAGGAGAATAAGAGAGAAAAATAAGACTGTTGAGATCAATATTTTTACCGAAGAGCCATATCACTTTTATTCAAGAATTCATTTATCCACTTTCATTGGAGATAATTCCTCAGCTAAAGATATTACCATTTATCCCACGTCGTGGTATAAAGAGAATAATATTCAAGTTTTTCTCAATAAGACAATTACAAAACTAAATCCCACAACAAAATCTGTGATCGATGAAACCGGAAAAAGGTACGGATACGATAAATTAATTATCGCCACCGGAGCACATCCATTTGTTCCTCCGATTAAAGGGGTTGAACTTCCGGGCGTGTTTACCCTACGCAATCTGGAGGATGCACTCCGGATCAAAAACTTTATGAAAAATTGTAAAGATGCGGTAATCATCGGGGGCGGAATATTGGGAGTAGAGGCAGCATCGAGTCTGAATAAAAGTGGTCTAAATGTCACCATCGTCGAGCTGGAAAATAATATTATGCAACAGCAACTTGACCAGGAAGGGTCTGTGGCACTGCAAAAAATTCTGGAAAAAAGGGGCATCAAATTTTGTACATCTTCCAGGGTTCGAGCTTTCGGTGGCAAGACAGAACTTAAGAGCATTATTGTGAATGAAAATGAAGATATTGTTGCCCAAATGGCAATTATCTCTGCCGGGATAAGCCCGAATATCAGTTTAGCTAAAGATGCCGGTATCCTGATGAACAGAGGAATTGTGGTTAATAAAAATATGCAGACAAATTTTGCTGACATTTACGCGGTTGGGGATGTGGCTGAATTCCATGGAACCATCTTCGGTATCTGGCCAGCGGCAGTTGATCAGGGTTTAACCGCTGCAGAACATATTTTGGCCCTTTCACCAAATTACCAGGGTTCTTTACCATTACACATTCTAAAGGTTGCCGGGATAGAGCTGACAACATTCGGACAAAAAGAGATCTATCATAAAAACAATTTCGAGATTATCCATCACAACCAGGATGAGGATCAGTTCGTTAAAATCATTCATGATGGTGAATTTATTCTTGGGGTAGTTATTTTAGGAATTCCCGGTATTGGTTTTCGCCTCGAAAAACTTTTAAAGCAAAAAAAGTCCATCAAAGATTATCTTCCCTATTTTGAAAATGGGGACTGGAATATACTCAAGCAAAAAAAACGAAACTGAGATTGCCAGGTATTTTTCCATTTTCAGTGAAAAACCAGAACGATCATTCTAATTTGTCTCTAAACTTTAGAGTAGTAAAACCCAACCTTCAAAATTGAATATTTCAATTGATAGGTCCCAATACCAAAGGATAGATTCTATCCATGCAAATACCTCCCAGGAATTGCTAACTGTTGAAATTTTAGTAAACAGTGTTGAAAAAGGATGATGTTGGGATAGCAAAAACTTTTTTCAGACTTTCTTAACCTTCGGAAAATTAATGAATTGGCTCTTCTTCAAGAAAACGAATATTCTTGGCATTTTACTTGCTGATACTATAATGAAGATTGAATTAAGAGGGTTAAATGAAAATTGTACACCAGCAACTTGGAATATTCGAAGTATCAGAAGACAAGGTTATTCATTTTCCAAAAGGTATTATTGGTTATGAAAATTTTTCACGTTTTGTCATTTTGCAAGATGAAAACTGGCATCCGTTTAGCTGGTTAATCTCACTTGACAACAGTAATTTCGGATTTCCGGTCATCGATCCATTCGTTTTGTCAAAAAAATACCAGGCTAAATTCCCCTTTGATATTTTCACATCCCTGAAACCTTCCAATTCAAATTCCGATGTCTATTGTGTAGTAACAATCAAGGGCAACAATGGAAATGTGACTATTAACCTAAAGGGCCCAATCCTTATTGATTATCAGAGAAAAGAGGGAAAACAAATAATTCTTTCTCCGGAAGAATTGCCAATTTCTTTTCCACTGAACTAAATACTTCCTATTTGAGATAATAATTATGATTCTAATATAAATGGAGTGATTGATGCCGCATCAAGAAAGACTAAATAATATTAATGATGTATTAAAACTTCTAAAACAGTTATCGGAAAATGACAGATTATTATTGGGACTTTATCTTTACGAAAGACTGTCCATAGAACAGGTGAAAATGATATTAGAGAAAATCCCTGCAGAAGTAAGTAATCCGGAATTGTCGCGTTAATCAACCCCATTAAAAGTAAATCCTATATTGAACCAATTTTCAAGTTCTTGAGATTTCACACAGTCTCAATATTTTTTTAATTTTGAATTTTTTCAATTCATTCCAGCCTTTTTGTTTTGTTACTTCAAATATTTATTATCATTGATTTTCGATGTTATATCTTGGTTTGAGCAATGTCACTAAAGGTAAAAACTGAAAATTAATTTATGATATTCACTAAAGTTGTTTTGAAACAGCTCGATATTATGAGAAGAAAGAGGCGAGAAATTAAAGATTGAAATGGAATGAGACCCAGATCAAATTCCATAGAAAATCAAAGAGAAAACGTTAAATATTAAATTAGCAGGGATAGCAAATTTAATGAAATTTAATATCTTTAAAAAAGTAAAGCGTAAGGTTACTGTGGAAGAGAATAAGAAATTTGAAATGACTGATTCCGCAATTCGCTCCGCGGAACTTTTGTCCCATCAGGAAGAGGCTGACAAAAGTGAACTTGCAATTAAATTGACTCCGGAAAGAATTGTGCAGATCAGAGAACGCATCAATGAAAATTTTTATGACCGTGAAGATGTACTAAAAATCGTCGCCGAACGAATACTCCATTCTCCCGAATTACAGGAGCTAATAAAAAGCGGTCGTTTAGACGAAATAATCTAATAAAATAGATTTTCGTCTTGCTCAAAGGACAGAAAATCTCAAAATTCTGTCCTGAGAGGGTAAAAAGTCCCCGAAAACCCTAAAAAACCTTGATAAATTACATTTTTCTACTTGACATTTTGAACTTATTTTCAGAAATTGAAAAGTATTTAAACTACTATACTATAAATTAGGAGGCCTAAATGAATAGGAAAGAATTGGTTGATGCATTGGCATCAAAAACGGGTCATAGCAGAAAAGATTCAGATGCTTTTTTAAATGCATTTTTGACAGCAGTGAAGGGGCAGTTGAAAAAAGGAGATTCGGTAAATCTGGTTGGTTTCGGATCTTTCAAAGTGGTTAACCGTCCTGCTCGTGATGCCAGAAATCCACGAACCGGTGAAAAGATTAGAATACCTGCACGGAAAGCTCCGGTATTCAGAGCCGGAAAAGCATTGAAAGAAATGTTATAGTTTTTTTGTTTTGATATGAATTGAAGCTGGCTTCATTACGATGCCAGCTTTTTTTATTTTGTATTTACCAGAGATCTTAAATATTCTCTGCGCATCCTGGCGATATTGGTAATGGAAATTCCCTTAGGGCAAACTGCTTCACACTCTGCGTGATTTGAACAATTCCCGAAACCTTCCTTATCCATCTGATCAATCATCTGCACCGCACGCCGTTTTCTTTCGGCCTGTCCCTGGGGTAAAATGGCAAACTGAGATATTTTTGCTCCCACAAAAAGAGAAGCTGAGGCATTGGGACAGGCTGCCACACAGGCACCACAACCGATACATTCGGCCGAGTCCATTGCTTGGTCAGCTTCTCCTTTCGGTACAGGAATCATATTTGCTTCCGGCGCACTCCCGGTATTCACAGAAATATAACCACCGGCAGTAATAATCCGGTCAAAGGCACTTCTATCCACAACCAGATCTTTGATAATAGGAAAGGCTTTTGCCCGGAATGGTTCGACCGTAATCGTATCCCCGTCTTTAAAATGCCGCATATGTAACTGACAGGTGGCAGTACGATGACGGCCTCCATGCGCTTTGCCATTTATTACCAGACCGCAGGTACCACAAATGCCTTCCCGGCAATCGCTGTCAAATTCAACCGGTTCTTCCCCACTCTTAATCAGCGATTCATTCATCACATCCAGCATCTCCAGGAAGGACATATCCGGAGAAATATCACTAACTTTATAGGTAACAAGCTTTCCCTTGGCATTGGGACCACTCTGCTTCCATATACGCAATGTTAAGTTCATTAAAACCGCTCCTTACTTATAGCTTCTTTGAGTGGGTTTGACATACTCAAACTCAAGATCCTCTTTATGCAAAACTGGCAATTCCCCTTCATCGGAATATTCCCATGCAGCCACATAACTATATTCCCTGTCATTTCTCAACGCCTCATGATCCGGCGTTTGATGTTCTTCTCGGAAATGAGCACCACAGGATTCATTCCGGTTTAAAGCATCCAGCCCGATAAGCTCGGCAAGTTCAAGAAAATCAGCCACCCGGCCAGCAAACTCCAAATTCTTGTTAAAATCTTCCGACTTTCCGGGTACAGCAATGTTTTTCCAGAAATCTTCTTTTATTTCAGGAATTTTTTCCAATAGCGTTGAAAGTCCGCTCTCGCTCCGAGACATACCGGCATACTCCCATAAAAGAAGCCCGAGTTCGCGGTGGAATTCCATTACTGTCTTTTTACCCTTTACGCCAACCAACTTTTGGGTGAAATCAGATACGTATTCCAGGGATTTTTTAAAAGCTGGGTTGTCAATGGTTACTTTCTCCGGCTTCGCTTTGCTTAAATAATCACCAAGGGTATAGGGAATAACGAAATATCCGTCGGCCAGGCCCTGCATTAAAGCACTGGCGCCAAGCCGATTCGCCCCATGATCCGAAAAATTGGCTTCACCCAGCACAAATAAGCCGGGAAGGTTACTCATCAAATTATAATCCACCCATAAACCACCCATAGTGTAATGAAGGGCTGGATAAATTCTCATTGGCCTCTGATATGGATTTTCTCCGGTAATCCGTTCGTACATTTCAAACAGATTGCCATATTTATCTTCCACATATTCCCGACCATTTTTTTCGATCACATCCCGGAAGTCCAGAAAAACGGCTCTACCAGTCTCTCCGACACCTCTACCCTCGTCACATACCGCCTTGGCTGCACGGGAGGCCACATCGCGCGGAACCAGATTCCCGAAAGCAGGATATCGTCTTTCCAGATAATAATCTCTCTCCTCGTCGGGAATCTCATTGGCATGTCTTTTATCATTCTTCTCTTTAGGAACCCAGACCCGGCCATCATTCCTTAAACTCTCGCTCATCAGGGTTAATTTCGACTGATAATCTCCCGACACCGGAATACAGGTTGGGTGTATTTGGGTAAAGCAGGGATTGGCAAAATATGCGCCCCGTTTGTAACAACGCCAGGAAGCAGTGACATTGGAATTTTTCGCATTGGTGGACAAATAATAAGCATTAGAATAACCACCGGTCGCCAGAATAACCGCATCACCAACATACGATTCCAGTTCACCAGAGATTAGATTTCTGGTTACAATACCACGTGCTTTTCCATCGATAACCACAAGGTCAAGCATTTCCCGTCGGGGAAAAAGTTGCACCTTTCCCGCTTTTACCTGGCGAAGCAATGCCCCGTAGGCTCCAAGGAGTAATTGCTGGCCGGTTTGCCCACGGGCGTAAAAAGTTCTAGAAACCAGAGCTCCCCCAAATGACCGGTTGGCAAGTTGTCCTCCATATTCCCGGGCAAATGGCACACCCTGGGCAACCGCCTGATCAATAATACTAACGCTGAGTTCCGCCAGCCGATAAACATTAGACTCCCGGGATCGGAAATCTCCACCTTTTACCGTATCATAAAAAAGTCGCCAGACACTGTCTCCATCATTCTGGTAATTCTTGGCCGCATTAATGCCACCCTGGGCAGCGATGCTGTGTGCTCGTCGGGGAGAATCCTGGATGCAGAAACTTTTGACATTATACCCCAGTTCTGCCAGTGATGCCGCGGCAGAGGCACCTGCCAGACCTGTACCCACCACCAAAATCTCATGCTTCTTTTTATTGGCAGGACTGACCAGGGTTAAATTGTGTTTATAGGTTACCCAGCGACTTTCTATTGGTCCATCCTGAATATCACCCTGTAATGGACTACCAATCTTAATTTTTTCATTTAACGCCATAAATTGTAACTCCCGATCATAATTAAAACCTAGTAAACAAAATAAACCCAAAGCGGAATAAAGATAAAACCAAATGCCAGAACTAAAGCAAAGACCAAACCTGCACCATATAAGTAAGGAGATAATTTCTGGGTATTCGCACCAAGCGATTGCAACCCGCTCCAAAACGCATGCCTCAAATGAAATCCCAGGAAAACCATGGCCGCAACATACCAGATGACAAACCATTCTCTTTGGAAGACCTCGATTACCAGACGGTGAAGATCCCTCACTTTCTCTCCGTTCAAATAAGTGAAATAGCCATCGGCAATTCCAGGGCCATACTTAAAAGTTATCAGGTGAAGTATGGTAAAAATAATAATTACCGTTCCCGTGTAAATCATAGTGGTGGAGGAAAGCGTTTTTTTGCTCTCCTTTCCGGCACTCTTAATAACCACATAATTTTTTGACCGGGTACCCCAGTTTTTAAGGGTTGTCCAGACCGCTAAGGTCATATGAAAAAGAAAGGCAGCTGCCAATAGAAATTCAGCAAAATATAATATTGGCCCGAGACTGGTTAGTTTATGTGAATAAGCATTAAAAATATCCGGGTTTCCCGAAAGCAGGGTAAGATTTCCCAGTAGATGCACAATCACAAATAGAAAGAGAGCCAGACCGGATATGGCAATAA
>CAYVKM010000104.1:0-12459 GCA_964452045.1 uncultured Calditrichaceae bacterium | reverse complement strand
CCGTAAAGCAAGACCGGCACGTATTCCCGGGAGTGATCCGTGCTGGGTGTGGTGGGGTCATTTCCATGGTCCGCGGTTATCACCAAAAGATCGCCTTGTCCCAGCTGATCCATGAATTCAGGCAGGCGCCGATCAAAATCCTGTAGATCCCGGTAAAATCCTTCCGGATTATTACGATGGCCCCAGAGCATGTCAAAATCCACCAGGTTAATCATGATCAACCCGGTCCGATGTTCCTTCATTTGTTGCAGTAATACATCCATTCCGTTCGCATTGCTCTGGGTATGAATTTTTATTTCCCAGCCGACACCGGCATACAGATCATCAATTTTCCCCAGGGCAACTGTGGTCAGCCCTTTCTCCTGAGCACAATTCTGCAGCAGTTTGCCTGGCGGTTTCAGGGAAAAATCCCGCCGGGCCCGGGTACGTTCAAAATTTTCCGGGCTGTCTCCCACAAATGGGCGGGCGATGACCCGGGATACCGCATGCTTGCCGGTAAGGATCTCCCGGGCGATCTGGCACATTTCATAGAGTTCCGGTAAGGGTATCACCTTTTCATGGGCGGCAATCTGAAATACACTATCGGCAGAGGTATAAACAATCGGATAACCGGTTCGCAGATGTTCCTCACCCAGCTCTTTGATGATTTCAGTGCCGGAAGCCGGTTTATTACCGAGAATATCCCGCCCGGTTTTTTCCCGAAACAGATTCAATACTTCGGGCGGAAAACCGTTGGGATAGGTGGGAAATGCAAAATCCAGGATGCAACCAGCAATCTCCCAGTGCCCGCTGGTACTGTCTTTTCCCGGGGACTGCTCACCCATCTTCCCGAAATTTGCCAGCGGTTTGTCCTGTGGTGTTATTCCCTGAATCGGAGCGATATTTCCCAGACCCAGTTTTTCCAGATTGGGCAGATCTAATCCACCCACCGCCCGGGCCAAATTTCCCAAAGTGTTGCTTCCCTGATCTCCAAAAGCGGCGGCATCCGGCAATTCACCGATGCCAACACCATCCAATACAATAATAATTGCCCGCGAAAGTTGAGTCATTTAATTTCCCGGTTCTCTTTGTAACATACTGGTTTGATTGTCAAAATGAATAAAAGACACGAAATTTTTAGTAATTAAAACTTCTGACAAATATTTAGAGGTACGAATTATCACTCTGAATTTATTTCAAAGTCAAAAAAAGAAAAATTCCGATCCTGGATAAGCGGTTAGTAATGAAACCCTCTATAATTTTACCTTTTTCAAAAGTCACCGATTCACAATTTTTTCCCGGAGGATAAGAGGCGGCTGAAGAATCCCTGCTTTACTTTCCCTGATGCTCTCCGGATTTCCCTTCTCTTTGCTCTGGCAGCATCCTCACCGGCTTTTATCAACCGGTCAATTTTCTGGAAATCATACCAGTTATTTTTGCCAACTTCCGGTCTAATCATCAAATCCGCATTCTGCGATATTTGCTCATAAAGGTAATCCAGGGTAATCATATTCGCCCGAAGAATCACATCGAAGACACTCTGAAAATCGTCCCGCGGTTGGATTTTCTGCCGCACATCCACTGAAATCAGGAAATCTGCTCCCAGATTTTTGGCATAGCTCGTTGGCAAAGCATAGGCAATGGCCCCATCCACCAGATATTCGGACTTTTGCTGAACCGGTGCCACATAGCCGGGAATTGAACTGCTGGCCCGGACAGCTATCCGGATATCTCCCTCCTTAAACAGGATTGACTTTCCGGTAACCAGGTCCACCGCATTGCAGGCAAAAGGAATCCGGGTATCCTGGATGTTCCCTTCTTCGATCAGAAAATTGATCGCCTCATCCACTTCTTCCTTATCCAATATGGATTGGCGATTGGCGACCATATTGACAAAAACTGTCCGCATCAGGTTACGGGCCACATGATGCAACAGATCGTCACCGTTTTCACTGGCCAGGCCACGCTGCACACGATTAATACTCAGGTTTCGGTATTCCTCACTTTCAAAAAATTCATACACCCGGGCCTCAACCTTTTGAATATCAGGAGTCTGGGCGTACATTCCGCCGATGATGGCGCCAATGCTGCAGCCAATGATCAAATCCGGCCGGAAACCCTCTTTCTCCAGGATTCGCAGCACACCAAGATGAGCCAGACCTCTGGCACCACCGCCACCTAAAACCAATGCTTTCTTCATAACCAATCGGATCCTGTAATGGATAGCTAAACAGCAATTTAAAGCAAAATACTTTCTATTAAAATAAACAAAGAAATTTCAGGTGCGGATTTCAGAAAAATTGAGGAACCCGGATAAGTTAATAAGTTGGGATTCGAATCAATTAATAATGGTTATTTTCCCGAATTTTTCCCATCCACCGGTATGAATCCGATAGATATAGATCCCATCGGGTACAAAATGGCCACTCAAATTTCTCCCGTCCCACAATACCAGATTATGGGGCTGGGTTCCCTGATACCTCAACCGGACAACCAGCTGGCCTAAAATATTATAGATATCAATTTTGATCAGGGCCGATTCCGGCAGATCTACCGGGAAAAAGATTACCCCGCTATTCCTGAGGTATGGATTGGGGCGAGGTGGATCTGCGCGATAGGTTTCGGGCCGGCTGAATGCACCTCCGGTTGCCAGAGTCCAGGTAGCAAGTGCATCAACCTTGCCCCAGCCCCGGTTATTATCCGGGTGCAAGGCGGAATCCGAGGACCGCTTAAAAATATCCAGAATATTCAGCAGGTTCAATTCGGGAACAGCCTGTAATAATTGAGCAGCAATACCGGCGGTCAGGGGACAACTCACTGATGTTCCATCAGCTCTTTGGAAAGAGGCCCCGGTGGTAGCCCCATATACGCCAACCCCCAGGGCACTCACATCCGGTTTAATCCGGCCGTCGAAAGTCGGACCCCGGGAACTAAAACTGGCCACTTCATTGGAACTATTGAGTGCGCCCACTGCTAACACATAAAATCCATCCGCCGGGGCAGTGATATAATGCCAGGGAGTATTTCCCTCATTTCCCGCCGATGAAACCACCAGCACACCCAGTTGGGCCAGACGGTTCGCCGCCCGGGTAACAATGGTGGTTTTTCCGTTCATGTCCGCGTAGGTATAACTGAACTGTCCCTGATCAAAAGTGGAGTATCCCAGCGAGGAAGAAACAATATCGGCTCCCAGGGATTCTGCCCATTCCGCTGCCATGGCCCAGTTGTCTTCTTCCAGATGAATTTCTTCGTTGACAATCTCGGTTTTGGCCAGGATAAATTGGGCGCCGTAGGCCGGGCCGACCAGCTGGTCATTTTGCAGACCACCCAAAATAGAGAGTACCAGCGTACCGTGACCATCCTGTCCGGGAGCATCTCCCGGCTGGTTGGCAGTGACGGAATCTTTCTGGATAAAATCGTACTGGGCGATCAACTGCGACTGAATATGCTGCAGGGAAGGATTTTCCAGTCTGAAACCGGTATCGAAGATGGCTACAATAACCCCGGTGCCGTTTAAATCTTTTTCATGCAGTTTATCAATATTATGAAATTGGGTCTGGAAAGCCGAGGGTCCGTAATCAAAATCAAAAATTTGGGGAGTGGGTGCGGGAGGAAGGCCGATGCCCGGTGAGGTGGTTTCGGATTCCCGCAGAAATGTCCAGGATTTTACCGGGCTGACGGATTCCACAAATGACAGGGATTTTATCTGACTTAAAATGTCCTCACCGGCCGTTCCGCTTACCGCGTTAAACCAGCGTGATCTCCCATGGATGGTAAAACCCATTTCTTCAACCTGCGAGACGTAACCTTCATATACCGGCAGATCCTGCAGAGCGGAAGCTTTGTTCAATGATACGATTGCTCTTTTAAGGCGTCTTTCTCGGGCTTGCTCAGTCAAGTACTGATTGATGACCGCCTGCTGTTCAACATAAGAAAGGTTGGTATATTCCCCCTTGTCCTTGAAAAATATCCAGTATCTGTTTTGTGAATAAGTCGTTCCAGAAAAAAGGAAAATAAGAAGAAAAAGCAACCACAATTTTTTCATGTAATCTCCAGCCATAAAATCAGTAGTATCATTACGAAAATTTAGCCAAATTAGTTCGGAATTTGTAATTCCGAATTATTTTTATCCAAATATTCACCAGACCAACGTCCTTTTTTGCCGATTGATTTAAAATGGGCAGTGTGTTATATTTTTTGACTTTAAAAACGAACTGTAAACCACTATCGGTGGAGGAAAAATGAAAATCCAGATGGTAGATGTAAAAAGACAATACCTGAAATACAAGGATGAGATCGATGCCGCGGTGTTGCGGGTCATCGAATCCGGACAATTTATCAATGGCCCGGATGTTAGCAAACTGGCCGAGGATATGCAAAATTACCTGGGAGTGAAACATGCCATACCATGCGCCAGCGGTACCGATGCGTTGCAGTTGGCACTGATGGCCCTGGATATCGGCCCGGGAAATGAAGTTATAACCACCCCATTTACTTTTGTGGCCACCGCCGAAACCATTGCTATTCTGGGCGCCAAGCCGGTCTATGTGGATATTGATGAGAAAACCTTTAATATCAATCCTGCTCAACTTGAGGATGCCATTACCGAAAAAACCAAAGCGATCATCCCGGTACATCTGTATGGTCAAACTACGGATATGGATCCGATTGTCGAGATCGCCTGCAAACACGAAATTGCGGTGATTGAAGATGCTGCCCAGGCAGTGGGTGAACGTTATAAAGGCAAAAAAGTCTGTTCGCTGGGACTGATGGGATGCATTTCCTTCTTCCCCAGTAAAAACCTGGGCGCTTACGGGGACGCCGGTATGGTCGTCTGCCAGGATGATGCCATTGCCGACATGTTGCGGATGATTGCCAATCACGGGTCGAAGACCCGCTATTACCATGACATGCTCGGGGTAAACAGTCGGCTGGATACGCTTCAGGCTGCCATATTGCGGGTGAAGCTTAACTATCTGGATGAATGGAATCGGCAGCGGCGGGAACATGCCCTTTATTACAGCAAAGGTCTGGCCGGTACTGGTGTTACGACCCCGGTGATTGCCGATTATGCCGATCATATTTTTCATCAATATACCATCCTGGTGGATAAAGGACGGGATGAATTGCAGAAATTCCTGAATCAGAAAGAAATACCCAATGCTATTTACTATCCCATTCCACTGCATCTGCAGGTCGCTTACCGGGATAAATATGGCTACCGGAAGGGCGATTTTCCAGTTTCCGAAAAACTGGCGGAAAAAGTAATCTCGCTGCCCATGCATCCGGATTTAACCCGGGAGGAGCAGGACTACATTATCGCGGCGATCCGTGAATATCTAAAGCACTAAGACGAAAAATAAACCGGAGAAAAAATGCTCGATCTAAAATTCATTCGCGACAATCCTAAGCTGGTTAAAAAAGGCATCAAGAATAAAGGTGAGATGGGAGATGTGGATGAAATTCTGAAACTGGACACCCGCCGGCGGGAGATTATCCAAGACGTGGAGAAGCTAAAACACCAGCGAAATGATTTTTCCCAACAGGTGAGCAAACTGAAAAAAGAGGGCAAGCCGGCCGATGCGGTGATTACCAAAACCCGTGAGCTCTCCCAGAATATTAAGGACCTGGATGAAGAATTAAATCAGATAGAAACTTCTCTGCAGAAAGAGCTGGATGTACTTCCCAACATCCCCCATGAATCGGTCCCGGTGGGTAAAGACGCTTCCAGTAACGTGGTCATCCGCGCCTGGGGTAAAATACCCGAATTTGATTTTGAAATTTCAAATCACCTGGAAATTGCCGAGCGACTGGATATTCTCGATTTTCCCAGGGGAAGTAAAGTAACAGGCCGGGGCTTCCCGGTTTATAAGGGCATGGGCGCTCAACTGGAACGGGCCCTGATTAATTTTATGCTGGATGTCCAGGGGAGCGAAAACGGATATAAGGAGATCTTTCCTCCCTTTATGGTGAACCGGGAAAGCATGTATGGCACCGGACAGCTACCCAAACTGGAAAGCGATATGTATCACTGCCAGGAAGATGATCTGTTCCTGATCCCCACTGCCGAAGTGCCGGTAACCAACCTCCACCGGGACGAAATCATTACGGGTGAGGAACTGCCGGTGAAATACTGTGCATATACCGCCTGTTTCCGCCGGGAAGCAGGATCCTGGGGAAAGGACACTCGTGGATTTCTGCGAGTCCATCAATTTAATAAGGTGGAGCTGGTAAAGATTGTCCTGCCGGAAGAATCCTATAATGAACTGGAACTTTTGCTGCGGGACGCCTGCCGGGTATTGGAGCTATTAGGTGTGCCATACCGGGTGGTGGAACTCTGTACCGGCGATCTCAGCTTTGCTGCGGCGAAATGTTACGATATCGAGGTCTGGTCTCCGGCGGAGAAACGCTGGCTGGAAGCGAGCAGTTGCAGTAACTTCGAGGATTTTCAGGCTAGGCGGATGAATCTCCGCTTTCGCCGGACAGCTTCGGGAAAACCTGAATTTCCGCACACACTTAACGGATCGGGAGTTGCTACTTCGCGTCTGATGGTGGCATTGCTGGAAATTAACCAGACCGATGAAGGTTCGGTAATGGTTCCGGAACCGCTGCGAAAATATACCGGCTTCAGCATCATAAAAAGAGAGCATCCATAAACCGATGTTGCGGTTAATCTTTTTCATACCCGTATTAGTGATCAGTACAACTATTTCGGCCATTTTAGCTCTCCTGGTTGGTCTTTTCAATCCTTATGGCCGCTACGCTACCGCGGTCTTTAGGGGCTGGGCAAGATCTCTTCTCCTAACGGCCGGAATAAAACTTGAAATCTCCGGACTGGAAAACATTGAACCGGAGAAGTCATATATTCTGATCGCCAATCACCAGAGTCATATGGACATTCCGGTGCTCACCTGCGTATTGCCTGTCCCGTTACGGATCATTGCTAAAAAGGAATTATTTAAAATACCCTTTTTAGGCTGGGGAATGAAAGGAGTGGGAATGCTCAGTATTGACCGCTCCAACCGGAAAAAATCAATCGATACCCTGAAAGAGGCAGAAGAGATTATTAAAACCCATGTACTTTCAATCCTGGCTTTTCCGGAAGGCACCCGCAGCGATGATGGTAAAATCCATCCCTTTAAAAAGGGACCCTTTATCCTGGCCATCAACACCGGACTTCCATTATTGCCGGTTTCAGTTAGCGGCACCCGAAAAATTACTCCCAAGGGGAAAATCAGTATTCATCCAGGGCGGGTAAAAGTGATCATCCACCCACCGGTATCAACGGATAACCTAACTTTGGGAGACCGCCACAAACTGGTAGAAGACTTTCAGAAAACTATCCAGAAAGGATTTATCGAAAACTATGAATAACTTCCCCAATCTTACCGTGGTTCATCATCCGCTGCTATCTGACAAGCTGGCCCGGATGCGGAACAAATCCACCCTGCCGGCCGATTTCCGTCGTTTACTTGTTCAAATTGCCGCCCTGATGACTTATGAAGCTTGCCGGCATCTGGAACTCACTGAACAGAATACCGAAACGCCCATGGAAAAAACTAGGGTGCAGAAACTGAAGCGGGATATCACTATTGTACCGATTTTGCGGGCCGGACTGGGAATGATCGACGGGATCATCTCTATCATACCCGAAGCCAAAATAGGCATGCTGGGTCTCTACCGGGATGAAGACACCCTGAAGCCGGTAGATTATTACACTAACCTGCCAGTTGGTCTGGAAAAAATGGATGTTATTCTGGTAGATCCCATGCTGGCCACCGGCGGAAGCGCAGCAGCAGCGGCTGATACGCTCAAGAAGCATCAGGCAGGTAGTTTGCTGATGATGTCCCTCATCGCTGCCCCGGAGGGTGTGCAGTTGATGCTGGACCGGCACCCTAATGTAAAAGTCTATACCGCAGGACTGGACCGTCAACTGAATGAAAAAGGGTATATTCTTCCCGGGCTGGGTGATGCCGGAGACCGCTGTTTTGGAACTGAGTAGCTTTAATACCGCTGAGTCAGTTTATAAGTAGCTATTAATTTCATTAAGTCCATTTAAAAATTCTAAACCATCTAATCAATTTAACGCGAAACCTGCTCCCCGCACTTCCGTACCGGTTTAATACCGGATTTTTCGGTTATAAAACCGGAAATCTTTTTAGGTTTAATTCTGGTATTTTATTTATTCACTGGATGATAAATGAAAATCGTTGTGATATTCCTATTACTGATCGTCTCGGGAACAGGTGTGTTACTTTTTCCCTGCACGGTTTTTTATGCCAGCGACAGCAATTCGGTTTTGTTCGGAAATAATGAGGACTGGTCCGACCAAGATACCAGAATCTGGTTTTTCCCGGCGGAATCGGGAAAACACGGCTGGATAAAATTCGGGTTCGCCAGCGGCTTTCCCCAGGGAGGGATGAACGAGCATGGGCTATGCTGGGACGGAACCGGATGTGCTTATCTGGCAATGCCCTATTCAACCGCCAATAAGGAAAAATATCCCGGTCCGCTGATGCAAAAAGTCATCGAAAAGTGCTCAACCACTCAGGAGGCTCGGTCCGTATTTGCCAGCTATTATTGCGAGGATCAGTTTAAAGCGCAATATCTGCTGGGAGATTCCACTGGAGCATCGATGATCGTGGAAGGTGACAGTATTATCATCAAGAGTGGAGATTTCCAGGTGCTGACCAACTTTTATCAGTCACAACCCGAACTGGGTGGTTATCCCTGCTGGCGATACGACACGGCGGTTTCGATACTGCAGAATAGTACCGGCGTGTCGACAGAACTGTTTGGTGGAGTCCTTTCTGCAACCCACCAGGAAGGACGTTATCCAACCCAGTACTCCAACATTTATGATCTGCAAAATAAAATCATCTACCTGTTTTATTACCATAACTTCCAGGAATTTGTAAAAATAAATGTAAAAGCTGAATTGAGCAAAGGTGTCAGGTCATTCAACTTGCCGGAACTGTTTTCAAAAATTAATCTGATTTTCCCGGAAGATGGCGGTGAGGTAAATACCGAGGCAGTAACCTTTAAATGGGAGGGAAAAAAGACCAGCCAGTATGATCTGGTTTATTCTACCGATCCCGATTTTCGTGATGCTAATAGCGTTTCGGATGCGACCCCTTACCCGGATAGCCAGAATGGAATATTTTGGGGCACCTTACTTTTCGGAGTGGCAATGATGGGGGCAGTCAGTGGGGAAAAAAGGCGAGCGGTTTTATTTATTTTTACTATAATCATTTTCACTGCAAATCTCAGCTGCCACGATAAAATCACTTCACCGGATCCGGAAGCCGAAGTCCACGAAATAAGCATGACCATAGAAAATCTTGAGAAAAACACGCTTTATTACTGGAAAGTTATCGCTCATCCAGAGGCAACAGATGAATTTCACAGCGAAAGTGTCGTCCGGACTTTTAGCACGATTCAATAAAATCGGCAATTAAAGTATGTTTGATTTATAATGAGCAAGAAAATATTATAGGAAGAAGCAAGCATCAATTTTAAATAGTGATCTAAATTTGTTCATGATAAATCGATTTCCTAAATTTAGAATATCAGAGGCAGCGGACAAAATTAGGAGCGCGATTTAAAATGTTCAGTCTATCAGGTAAAAAAATCCTATTAAGTATTCACATTCTGCTTATCTCAATATGGATCGGGACACTAGTCGCCATTCTGCTTTTCTTGCTGGTCAAACAAACCCAGTTCAATATTGCTTATTTCCCGGCACTAGATAAAGCAATCTTCCTCCTTTTCGATTCTATCATCATGAACGTTTCAATTGCGGTTGCCATTACCGGACTGGTGTTTTCGATGTTCACCACCTGGGGTTTTTTCAGGTTTAACTGGATCACGATCAAGTGGGTCAGTATTATCGGGTTAGCCCTCATCATTATGTTTTTGCAAGGCCCCGCTGTGAATGGCATGGCTTCCTTATCCGATGTGTTCCTGCGGGAAGTCCGGAATAATCCGGATTATCTCAAATTTGAACACCGGACGATAATCTATACTTTAATACAACTTGGTCTGCTAACCTTTATTGTTTTTATCTCCGTCCTGAAACCCTGGGGACAACGGAAAGTGAGAAAAGTGCTAAACCGTAAAGTGGTTCTGTCAATTGGTATCTTCCTCGGGGTGATCCTTGCTGCAAGTTCAATCATGCAATATCTGCAATTAGTTCACTACCGGAATCTACCGATAAACAAGATAAATCTCGATCAAATCAATGATGGGTATTATACCGGTACTGCCAGCTTCGGCTTTGAATATGAAGTCGGTGTTCAGATTCAGAACCACGCCATCGCAAAAATAGATATCCTGAAAAACCGGGATAGTTTCTACGCCCGGCAAGCAGAGGGTATAAAATATAAATTAATCCGGGAGCAGAAGATCAATATTGATGCGGTGACCGGGGCAACCACCACCAGCAAGGTTTTGCTGAAAGCAGTAGAGTCCGCTCTCTCCCGGTAAGGGAATAGATTTTTATATTCAGGAGCGATAATGGCAACCATCTTATTCTGGATTTACCTCACCAACGCCATTTTGCTAATCACCCATGAGATCGATTCAGCATATTGGCAGGAATGGAAACTGTTCGGGATCCCCGGTGGTATTACCACATTTTTGCTTCTCCATCTGCCTATTCTGTTTTTTGTTTTATATGGATTGATTCTGATACATGAAAACACCTTCGCCGGATTAATCTTCTCCCTTATTCTGGCAATAAGCGGTATCTTTGCTTTTTCTATCCATACTTATTTTATACAGCGGGGACGGGATGAATTTAAAACCACCATTTCCCGGCTGATCCTTCTTTCTACTTTGATCATTTCGATCCTGCAGTTGGTTATCACCCTATTTTTTTTGCTGAAGAAATAAGTAAATTTCAATATATCCGGGAAATAATCATGTTCTCAAAAAAATTAAGAAACCCGTTATTATTCCTATTGGCCCTGATCTTTTCCCTGGCACTGATGTTTGCTTTTACCGAGATCCCCCGCCTGATCGATCTGCTACTACAAAGCAAAATGGGATTCCCCGGATTCGACCAGGGACTTACCCAACAAAATGCTTACAAGAGCAGTTTGTACATCTCCGCTCTGCATCTCAGATGGATCGGATACCTCAGCCTTTCCTGGTTCTCGGGTTTATTGTCCTTGGTTTTATCAGCAAAAAGAGTGGGTGGGCCTGGGCCGGTGCACTAACCCTCTTTCTTCCGGTATTCGGCCAGTTTGCCCTGAGCATGTTCTTCCTGGCAGGTCTGGGCATCCTCCGGGCGGGTTGGCTTCCCTTCATGGATATTTCAGAAAAAGTGCTGGCTCTGGGCGATGTGATTTATCTTCCCTATCATTTCCTGATTTGGTTTTTCGGCCTGTTTCACTGGTATGCCCATAATTTTATTTCCTACTTTTTTATGACTGCCGGTTCCTTTCTGTTTTTCTGGGGAGTTCTGGTCTGGTTCCAGACCCGCTCCAGTCAACAGATAGTTGCCAGCAGCAAAATTTACAGATTCTCCCGGCATCCGCAGTACCTGGGCTGGATAATCTGGAGCTACGGATTCATGCTGTTTTCCTCCGGGATCAATGTGATGAAAAAAACCTGGATCGTTCCTTCCAGCTTACCCTGGCTGCTGGCAAGCATGGTGATCATTGCCATCTGTTTACTAGAAGAAATCAGGATGCAAGAAACCGGGGGCGAGACCTATCGCCGTTACCGAAAACAGACCCCATTTTTGTTTCCCCTGCCCAAATGGCTGAAGGCTGTCTTTAACGCTCCGATGAAATTGTTCATCAGAAAGAACCAGCCGGAAACCAGGCTTGAAGTAGCCGGTGTAACTCTGCTCTACACTGGATTATTAATGGTATTTTCCTTTTTTACATTGGACTGGGGTGGAAGAAACCAGGAAGCGAGAGTGGTCATGGGTGGAAATCCGCAACAGACAATAGACTCCCTGATCCGGGAAACCAGAAAACCTCAGCCCCGGCGCTACATCGACACCCATTTTGCTGAAATGGAGAAGCTGGGAGATTTTGCCGTCGCACCGTTAATCACCCTGCTTTCCGATTCAAACGCGGTTATCCGGGAATTTTCCGCCATTACTCTGGGTAACCTGAAGGCAGAGCAGGCGGTTGATTCTTTAATTGGTCTTCTGAATGATCCGGAGGGACGGGTCAGAAATACCGCTGCCATCTCACTGGGAAAAATCGGCTCGCAAGAGGCGATATTACCCCTCATAAATTATCTGCAAACCAGCCCCGGACAGGGCATACGGCACCATATTTACGGGGCGCTGGGAAATATCGGTTCGGTTACTGCCTGGCCGGTTCTGATAGAGGGTACAGAAGATTCCCTCTGGTTTCAGCGGGTTGCTGCACTGAATGGACTGAATGCCATCGATCCTGGAAAAGCACTGGAATATATCATTCCGGCACTGGAGGATGAGAATGCAAATGTCCGGCGGCATGC
>CAYVKM010000103.1:0-12487 GCA_964452045.1 uncultured Calditrichaceae bacterium | reverse complement strand
GACGACAGCGCCTTATTCCGGCATCAGGATATCCTGGAAATGCGGGATTTGAATGAGGAAGATCCACTGGAAGTGGAGGCATCCAAAAATCATCTGAACTATATCAAATTAGACGGGAATGTGGGATGTATGGTAAACGGCGCAGGGCTGGCAATGGCCACAATGGACATCATTAAACTTGCCGGTGGTATGCCGGCAAATTTCCTGGATGTCGGCGGTGGGGCTAATGTGGATACCGTCCGGAATGGATTTAAAATTATTCTGTCCGACGCTAATGTGAAAGGCATTCTGATAAATATCTTTGGCGGCATTGTCCGCTGCGACCGGGTTGCCAAGGGTATTATCGAAGCAGCAAAATCAATTAAACTTGATGTTCCCATGGTCATTCGCCTGGCGGGAACAAATGCAGAAGAAGCTGCCGAATTGCTCCAAAATTCAGGAATGAATTTCGAGGTGGCACAAACCCTGGAAGAGGCAGCTAAAAAAGTAGTTGGAGCACTAAATTAATCAGGTTGGATAAAAGTAAATTCCAATGAAAATATTTCTTTTTCTACTCGTTAAAACACCGATAATAAAGGAGCAAAAATGAGTATCCTTGTGGATCGATCTTCACGTGTTTTAGTTCAGGGCATCACCGGAAACGAAGGATCTTTTCACACCCAGCAGATGATTGAGTATGGCACTCAGGTCGTTGCGGGTGTGACACCCGGAAAGGGGGGACAACTTTTCGAGGAGAAAATACCCATTTTTAATACAGTTAAGGAAGCCGTGGCAGAGACTAAAGCAAACGTATCAATTATTTTTGTCCCACCGGTTTTTGCACCGGATGCCATTTATGAGGCAGCCCAGGCTGGAATAAAGACTGTAGTCTGTATTTCTGAAGGTATTCCGGCCATGGATATGATAAAAGTTTATGACTATTTGAAAAATATCGGGACTCATCTTATCGGGCCAAATTGCCCGGGTATTATTTCACCGGGAAAATGTAAGGTAGGTATCATGCCGGGATTTATCCATAACGAAGGAACAGTGGGAATTATCAGCCGGAGTGGTACGCTTACCTATGAAGCAGTCGATCAGGTGACCCGACAGGGTCTGGGGCAATCTACCTGCATCGGTATTGGTGGGGATCCGGTTATCGGTACCAGATTTATCGATGCTCTCAAGTTGTTTAAAGAAGATCCTGAAACCGAACTGGTTGTCTTAATCGGAGAAATCGGTGGGACTGCCGAAGAAGAAGCCGCAGCCTGGATCAAAGAAAATTTCAATAAACCGGTGGTGGCCTTTATCGCCGGGCAGACGGCGCCTCCGGGTAGGAGAATGGGACATGCCGGAGCAATTATCAGTGGTGGCAAGGGTACTGCTGCTGAAAAAATGAAAGCCCTGGAAAATGCCGGAATTACGGTATGCAAAAGTCCGGCAGAAATCGGAAAAACTGTGGCCGGTATTTTGAAATAATCATAGAATAATATTTACAGCTTTTGTATATTTGTTACCCTTTTAGCAAAGATGTGGAGAAATAAATGGAAGATAAAACTGTTCAGCGATTAAAAGAGGAATTGACCCAAAAAGTCGTTGAGCATCAACGCCGGTCAGATATGCTGGTGATATATCAGAAATGGTGTAAAGCTTGCGGAATCTGCTATGATCTTTGTCCTCAGGGAACGCTGCAAGCGGATCGTGAGGGAAAAGTTTTTATAAAATATCCGGAGACGTGCACAGGTTGCAAAATTTGCGAACTGCACTGTCCCGATTTTGCAATTTTGGTTACCGGGAATCCGAGGAAAGCGCCGAAGGCAGCCGATGTAGAACGACCAAAAGTTGAGGAATCAGAATGACAGAAAATATCCGACTCATCCAGGGAAACGAAGCATGCGCCGAAGGTGCTATTGCTGCGGGTTGCCGGTTTTTTGCCGGATACCCCATTACTCCATCCACCGAAATTGCCGAGCAACTTAGCGACCGACTCCCACGGGTTGGTGGTAAGTTTATTCAGATGGAAGATGAAATTGCCAGCATCAGCGCGATCATTGGTGCATCTGTGGCCGGACTAAAATCTATGACCGCTACCAGTGGTCCCGGTTTTTCACTGATGCAGGAAGGCCTTGGTTATGCCTGTATGGCCGAAATCCCGATTGTTATTGTGAATGTGATGAGAGGTGGTCCCAGTACCGGCTTACCGACCAAGAGTTCCCAGGCAGATATCATGCAGGCACGCTGGGGTACCCACGGAGATCATTTCCTTATCGCCCTGGCACCGGAATCAGTAAAAGAAACTTTCTATCTCACAATAAAGGCTTTTAATCTTGCAGAAAAATACAGAGTTCCGGTTTTGCTTCTGCTGGATGAAGCCATCGGCCATATGCGGGAAAAAATCGTATTTCCAGACTTTTCGGAATTAATGATTGAAGACCGGTTAACCCCGATTGTTCCACCGCAATGGTATAAACCCTATGAAATCACGACCGATTTTGTTACTCCGATGGCCCCATTTGGAACCGGCTATCGTTATAATATCACTGGCCTTACTCATGACGAAATGGGATTTCCCACAAATAAGGAAACAGAGATTTCAGCTAAAATGGATAAGCTGCGTGATAAGATAATGCGCTCAACCTCAGACATTCTCGATTATGAAACCCTGTATACTGAAGATGCCAATACGCTGATTGTTGCCTTCGGTTCAGTTGCCAGACCTGCCAAAGAGGCCGTTGAGTACCTGCGCGCACATCGCCGTAAAGTTGGCCTGTTTCGTCCAATCACCCTCTGGCCTTTTCCGGAAAAGGAGCTGGCTCGCATCATTCGAAAAGTCGATCAGATTTTTGTAGTGGAAATGAATCAGGGACAATTGATCCATGAGGTTCAGAAGGTTGAATGCTATCATAAAAAAATCTATGGGATAAATCGTTACGATGGGGAAATGATTACTCCAAACCAGATTATCAGTAAAATTCGAGAGGTAAAATAAATGACCCAGCCATTGGTTTTAAATTATCTACGGGCAAAAAAACAATTTCCGCACGTCTGGTGTCCGGGATGCGGACACGGCGTGGTTATGGGTTCGCTCATTCGGGCGATCGATAAATTAGGATTAAATAAAGACAATGTCGTCATGGTCAGTGGTATTGGTTGCTCCAGCAGAATGACAGCCTACGTGGATTTCAATACCCTGCACACTTTGCATGGAAGGCCTATTGCCTTCGCCACAGGAATCAAATTTGCCAATC
The DNA here is from genome assembly GCA_964452045.1 of uncultured Calditrichaceae bacterium. Lineage (GTDB taxonomy): Bacteria > Calditrichota > Calditrichia > RBG-13-44-9 > RBG-13-44-9 > CAYVKM01. The sequence goes on along the minus strand of CAYVKM010000103.1, from coordinate 9,260 downwards.
CTGAATTACCGGTTATTGTGATAACCGGGGACGGGGATGCCACGGCAATCGGTGGAAATCATTTTATCCATGCGGCCCGCCGTAATATCGATATTACCGTAATTCTGATGAACAATAATATTTATGGAATGACCGGTGGACAGGTATCGCCAACGACACCTTATGGTGGACGCGGTTCTACTGCCAAAGCCGGCAATCCGGAACATCCCTTTGACATTGCCAAGCTGGCAATTGCAGCAGGTGCCAGTTTTGTAGCCAGAACCACTGCCTACCATGTGCCGGCCATGGACCGGATAATTGATCAGGCCATTAAAAACAAAGGTTTTTCCCTGGTCGAAATATTTTCACAATGTCCAACCTATGAGGGAAAATGGAATAAACGGGGTGATGCGGCCCACATGTTAAAATATTATAAGGAGAATGCTGTACCCATCGCCCAAAAGACAAAATATACTCCCGAGGAATTAGAGAATAAATTTTTGATCGGTATTATTCATAATGAACCTAAAAGGGAATTTACTGCCGAATATCAGAAAATTATTGAAAAACACCAGATACAAGATCAAATGAAATCATTGAGCAGAGAGAAATCAAAGAATGAATCCGAAGGAAAAAGAGAAACCGAAGAAACCAAAACCGAATAAAATTGAGATCCGTTTAAGTGGTTCGGGTGGTCAGGGCCTGATCCTGGCTGGGGTCATTCTGGCAGAGGCCGCCGCCATCCAGGAAGGTAAGAATGCCGTTCAGACGCAAAGCTATGGCCCGGAAGCCAGGGGGGGTTCCAGTAAAAGCGAAGTTATTATCAGTGATGAAGACATCCTGTATCCCAAAACAACCCGTCTGGATTATTTACTGGCTCTGAATCAGGAATCTTGTGACAAATACGCCCGGGATCTCAAGGAAAACGGATTACTGATGGTGGATTCGGATGCCGTAGAACACATCCCACCGGTGCGCTCAATCTCTTTGCCTCTGGTCCGAACAGCACGCGAAAAAGTCGGCAAATTGATGACCACTAACATTGTATCTCTGGGAGCACTGGTAGGGTTAAGCAAAGTGGTCAGCCGAAAATCCCTGGAGCGGGCAGTACTCTCCCGGGTGCCAAAAGGGACGGAAGAATTGAATTTAAAAGCGCTTCGCCTTGGATTTAAACTTGCTGAAGACGCAAAGGATCACTTTGAAGATTAACTGAATCGGAGGATGAATTGAAAGAGCGTACGCTAACGCTGATAAAACCAGAGTGTGTTGCAGCACATCATATCGGGGAAATAGTACAGAGAATTGAAAAAGCAGGTTTTGAGATATTAGGGCTGCGCCTGTTAAAATTGCAGACAAAAGAAGCCGAACAATTTTATCTTATTCACAAAGACCGACCTTTTTATCGGGATTTGGTGAATTACATGTGCAGTGGTAAAATTGTTGCCATGGTGTTGCAGAAGGAGAATTGTGTGGAGGAATTTCGAAAGTTTATCGGTGCCACCAATCCGGCTGAGGCTGCCGCTGGAACTATCCGGAAAGACTTCGGGACCGACATCCAGAATAATTGTGTCCACGCTTCCGATAGCAAGGAAAACGCGGTTAAAGAGATTTCTTTCTTTTTCACCGAAAGAGATCTGATTTCAGTAAATCAATAAAAAGATAATTCGGGAGCGTTTATCAGATATTTTGAGGTACCAAAGATGAAGGATGATAAAAAATTATTAGATATTGAAGTCCTGAATATGGAGGGTTCTCTGGACGTTGATCAGTCAGACCAGTCCATAAAGAAGGTGGTGGTTATTGGAGCCGGCACTATGGGACAGGGAATTTCCCAACTGGTCGCCTCCAAAGGACTCGATGTCATTCTCATCGAAAAAGATACCAACAGTGCTAAAAAAGCCATCGAGGGCATTACCAAAAGTATCGATATGGAAATCGCTCGCTGGACAATGACAACCAGCGAGAAAAAAAACATTCTGAATCGTATCGTCACATCCTCCAAAATGGAAGATGCTTCAATGGGTGATCTGGTGATTGAGTCTATCCCCGAAGAGCTTGAGACCAAACGGGAACTCTTTAAAAAATTGGACAGTATCTGTGACGACAGTACCATTTTTATCACCAATACCTCTACATTAAGTATAACTGAAATTGCAACCATTACCAACCGGCAGGATAAAATAATTGGAATGCACTTTCTGAATCCGGTACCTAAAATTCCACTGGTCGAAATAATACGCGGTTTGAGTACTTCCGATGAAACCTTTGCCGCTACAAAAAACTTTGCCGAGATACTTGGCAAAACGGCAGTAGAGGTTTATGAATATCCGGGATACATCACTACCCGCTTGATAATTCCATTGATTAATGAGGCACTTTATTTATTAATGGAAGGCACTGCCACAGCCCACGATATTGATACAGCAATGAAACTGGGTTTTAATTTTAATATGGGACCTCTAGCCCAAGCAGATCTTATTGGTCTGGATGAATTACTACGAATGATGGATGGCATGTTTAAAGAGTTGGGTGATCTGAAATATAGACCCTGTCCTCTCTTAAAAAAACTGGTCCGGGCCGGACATTTGGGTAGAAAAACTGGGAAGGGGATTTTTGAATACCCGGAAGCCATGAAGGAGTAGTACTTTTCTCTCACAATAAAATCCAAAATAATTGGATATTGATTTTCAGTAACTTCATAAAACTTAAAAAAAGATAAAGAAATTTATTAAAACTAACACTTACTTTTCCGGTTTGAGAATTCAGGGGATGGTTCAAAAATGAAAGTATTAGTTCTTAACGCAGGAAGTTCATCTGTAAAATATCAATTAATAATTCCCGAAGAAGCACAGGTTCTCGCCAAGGGACTTGTGGAAAGGATCGGACTATCGGGTGCGGTGCTCACCCACCAGGCTTATGATAAACCCGAAGTTAAAATGACCGGCGAAATCCTAGACCATAAAGTGGCCATAGAATACGTTCTCACTATTTTACTCAGTAAAAATCACGGTGTGCTAAAGAGTAAAAATGAAATTGATGCCGTGGGTCACCGGGTTGTACATGGTGGTGAAGCATTCAGCGGCTCTGTGTTGATCAATGATGAAGTGGTTAGAGAAATGACCAAATGCATCGATTTCGCGCCACTTCACAATCCGCCAAACCTGAAGGGAATTGCAGCCGCAAAAGCGCTTTTGCCAGGCGTGCCACAGGTTGGTGTCTTTGACACGGCGTTTCACCAGACCATGCCGAAACATTCCTTTATTTACGGAATCCCTTACACCCTTTACAAGCGCCATGTTATACGACGATACGGTTTTCATGGAACCTCGCATCGTTACGTGGCGGATCACGCCGCAAAATTCCTTAAAAAATCTGCGGAAGAACTTAAAATAATTACTTGCCACCTGGGCAATGGTTCGAGCATTGCTGCGGTTAAGCATGGAAAATCGATTGACACTAGTATGGGATTCACTCCCTTAGAAGGTCTTTTAATGGGAACACGCTGCGGAGATATGGACCCTGCCATCATCCTTCACGTAATGGCCAAAGAGGAACTCACCCCCAGCGAGATGAACACCATGTTAAATAAGCATAGTGGTGTTTTGGGTATCAGTGGTATCAGCAGTGATATGCGTGAGATCGAAGATAATTACGAATCCAATGACCGGGCCCGCCTGGCAATGGATATTTTTTGCTACCGGATTAAAAAATATATCGGGGCGTATGCTGCGGCTATGGGTGGGGTGGACGTAATTGTATTTACCGCTGGTATCGGTGAAAATTCCGATATGGTGCGGAAATTAGTATGTTCCGATATGGAATTTCTGGGCATAGAACTGGATGAGCAGAAAAACAAGGAAACCCGGAAAGCAGAGGAGATTATCTCCAAACCATCGTCCAAAGTAAAGGTAATGGTAATCCCTACCAATGAAGAATTGGTCATTGCCATGGACACTGCCAAGATTGTACAGAGTTGAAACCCGGTTTCCTAACAAACATCGATTCCAGCCTGCAACAAAACATTTATGCGCAATGAATTAATTATATTCTTGACAGTAGAAGTATTTTTTTAATATTTTAAACCTGTGGGTTATTAAGAACAGAAAAAGTTAATATCGGTTTTACTTTTTTCGCAATATCAATTAGAACATTAAACAATACAGATAATATTCAACACAAGAGGAGATTTATATGCGAAACTTTGGTGTATTAGCAATCTTACTATTTTTACTTGTTGTGGCCTGCGAAAAAAGTGACTGGTCCCATAATCCAAATGATGATTTGGCTAAAGGGGAGGCTACAATTGTAAGCTGGAACCAACAATCTGACAGTTTATGGCGAAATATTGATGTTATTTTTCAGGTCAAAAATACCGGAACCTATGACATTTCTGAATATTTTGTCTTTTTTGATATCTCCTTTGCGAACCTGAGTACACCGTTCACCTATCAGGTAAATAAGGATAGTCTAGATCTTAAACCAAATCAAACAATATCAGACACAGTTGCGTTCGCACCTCCTTCCACAATTTCAGTTCCAGATAACCGTGAAGCCGCAAATGTGGTTATATCCCGGACGACGATTGTAAAAAAATTGAATTGATCTGATCAAGATTATCCTTCTTTACTAAAAGTTGGTTATTGCAAATTATCCTGAATTGGATTGCATTAACCAACTTATCATTTTACATAACTATGGATTTTTAGTAGAGTAGGTAAAATTGAAACCGAAATACTGAGATGTATTCTGTTGAGAGTATTCAAACCGGAAAAATTTCTATTTTTTAAATGCAACCAATAACCCATCCCTAATGGGAATCGAAGAGACAATCCAGTCGGAATCTCCGGTTATCTCCCTGGTAAATTCCCGCACCCCTTCAGTACTTTTCAAATGATCCTTTTCATCAAAAATCTGACCATGCCAAAGGATATTATCTGTTATTAACACCCCGCCGGATCTCAATTTTCTCTTGATCACTGGCAGAGAGCCAGGGTATCCTTCTTTATTAATATCATTAAAAATAAGATCAAAGGTTCCTTTCATTCTCTTCAACTCAGCCACCGCTTCCCCCACATGATATTGAATAATTTTTTCATATCCCAAGTTCTTAAGGTGAACCCGGGCCATTTGGGAAAGCGACTCGTCCCAGACTGCATGATGCACGGTGCCTCCCCCATTTTCCTGAACTGCTCTGGCAAACCATGCTGTAGAGTAGCCATAACCTGATCCCAGTTCAAAAATTTTTTTAGCACTAATCATCCGGGCAATCTGGTGACATAAATAACCGGAAACCGGACCAATGATCGGAAATTTTTCCTTAGCTGCATAATCCTCCATTTTTCTCATCTCCGGATTTCTCTCCGGGACTAATCCCTCAAGATATTTTTGAACTACATTCCATTCTAATTCCATCTTCTATTTTACTCCCAAAAATTTTGATTATTTTATACTACAAAATATTGTTTTTAGATAATAGTATTTGATCCGCAAAATGCAGATTGGGCAGTTTTAACCTAAAACGTTTTATGGTTATTTACCTTTTTCCTTATCCGGATTTGTATTATAGATTTCTGACTTTCCCCTGGGAATCGAAAGAGTCCACCAATTTTTCCCCAGATTATATTTGGCAATAAAAATAATTTGACCCACGTGATAACTGTAATGGGCCAATGACCGATGAAGCGCTTCAATCACAGTTATGGGTTTACCGCGTATGATAACCTCGGACTGCAATTGGTCATCTTTCAAACTCTCAAGCTGACCCCATAAAACGGACCATGCCTGATTCCATCTCCGGATGAGATCATCTCTGCTGACCTCAATTTCCTCAAATTCTTTTTCCCGATGCCGCCAAGGTTTCTCTCCGTCCGAGGTCAGAAAATCGGTGAAACGTGATATGAGATTTCCGGAGAGATGATTCATAATAATGGCTATCGAATTTCCCTCTTCACCAAAAATTTGATACAACACTTTATCGTCGATCTGAGAAATAGCGCTATCGGCAAGAGTTTTATAACGCAAATATTCTGATTTAATGGATTTAATAACCATACTTTCCTCTCGATTTAAGCTAATGTTTTCAACGGAAGGAGCACACCAACAACCTAGGACTTTTAAAACTATTATAGATTCTTTAGAATTTCCGTACTCAAATTTTCAATCAAATCCAGATCCTCCCGGGAAATAGACCAAACTGCACCGCCAACAATTTCATCAACCTGTTCGGGTTTCCGTGCTCCGACAATAGCACTGCTCACGGCAGAATTATTCAGAACCCAGGCAATTGCCAGCTGGGCAACCGTTTTATCATACCTGGCTGCAACCTCACCAAGTCTGTTGGCAAATTCTAGATTTTTGCTCAAGTTAGGTTCCTGAAAGTAAGAACTTTTATGGCGCCAATCATCTGGAGCCAGCCTGGATATATCGAAGCTACCAGTCAGCAGACCGGATTGCATCGGACTATAGGCTACAACACCTACACCATGAACTTTACACCATGGAAGGATTTCTTTCTCTACCTCCCGGCTTAGCAAACTATAGGGCGGCTGAAGTGAATTAACATGGTAGATCTTCTCACACTTTTCTAACATGGATTTATCGAAATTACTCACCCCGATAAAACGGACTTTTCCCTGATCCTTTAATTTTACCATAGCTTCCCAACTTTTTTCCACTGGCGTCTTTTGATCCGGCCAGTGAATCTGGTATAAATCTATGTAATCTGTTTTTAGACGCCGCAAACTGGCTTCGGCCTCTTTCAAAATACTGTCGGGTTGAATATTATTTCTCACCCGCCTATTGTCATCCCATACCAGGCCACATTTGGTAGCAAGGAACACCTTCTTACGCATGCCCTCCAACGCCTTCCCAACCAACTCTTCTCCGTGACCCAGTCCGTATGCTGCAGCGGTATCGATCCAATTGATTCCCTTGTCCAAAGCTTTGTGGATGGTTTTAATGGAAATCTTATCATCCTGCGGTCCCCATCCCCAGCTCCATGGACCACCAATCGCCCAGGTTCCGAGTCCAATTTCGGTAAGTAATGGGCCGTCTTTTCCTAATTGTTTTTGATCCATCAATTCTCCTTTTCAGTAAAACAGATATTCATTTCACTTCAATTCCTTTTTACATTATAATAAATATAGTTGAGAATGCTATTTATTCTAAATTTGTTTTATTAAATTTTGAAAAATCAGGAAGAGAAATTCAATTCAACGGTTCATCAGAATTCTTGCAAAAGTATGATGGGGCAACAATTTCTTATTAAAACTCGTAATTTTTGTCAGTGGTAATAAACGAACTTATTTTGTTAAGAAGGAGGAGTAATGCGCAGCGAAATCAGATCACTTGTATGGGGTATATTGCTGATCGTCGTGGGTATAATTTTTTTAGGACATAATCTGGGATGGTTTTATTTCGATTGGGAGTTTGTTTGGCCATTGTTACTTATCGTGGGCGGGTTTCTTTTTTGGATAGGCTGGTTAATTAAAAGAGAAGAATACGGACTACTTATGCCTGGGACTATCCTTCTGGTGTATGGAATCATGTTCCAATACAGTGCCTTGTATGGCTGGTATTATATGGACTTGTTATGGCCCGGGTTTTTATTGGGGCCCGGTTTAGGATTTTTCTTTATGTACCTCTTTGGTCCCCATGAAAAAGGGTTATTAATCCCAGCTTCTATTTTAACTTTGTTGGCCCTGTTATTCTGGTCCGGAAGGGATACATTTAGATATTTCTGGCCTCTGTTGCTGATCGCTGTGGGCATTTATTTACTGTTTCGCAATAGAACTAAATCATTTGATACGGGAACCAGCAAAGTACCGGAAGAAGTGAGTGAGAAAGGAAAAGAGGAATGAAAAAATTATATCGTTCGAAAACAGATCGGAAAATTGCCGGGGTTATGGGTGGCCTCGGCGAGTTATTGAATTTTGACGCTAATTTGTTAAGACTTGCTGCAGTATTATTATTTCTGCTGTCTGGATTTTTTCCGGTACTTATTACCTATATTGTAGCCTGGGTCATCCTGCCGGATGGTAAACCTGAGGAAATGGAAACCAAAACGGAATCATCGGCATCAAAGCAAACGGCTCAAAAGAAAACCAGTGGGACAAAGAAGCCAACGAAGCGATAATTTTTATTGATAAGGGAAATATTCCGGCCTATGTTTAATGGTCAGATTCTTTCAGAAAAGTATACCTGTTTTTCTCATCACCCCATATCTGTTTCCGCTCAGAATCAAAACCTCAGTCCCAGCTAATAAATCTATCCCGGTCTCTACCCACGTCCGTAGCTGCATAAAGTATTATTCTAATGTTCACTCATACCTCATCCCCGGGAATCCTTATTTTAAATTCCTGCAACTAATAATTAGATTAACAGAATCATAGTAAATTGTTCTTCTTTAAAAAGGTAACAATTCTATGAAATCCCCCTTCATCATCATTATTAATATATATGACATTCTCTCGTTCGGTTTGAACTGAGGAATCCAACAGAAAAAATAATGCAACTTCATCAGCAATTGTCACATCTTCCATGGAATCTCCGATCCCAATAAGATTTTCTTTTTTCAAGGATCGTTCTCGTTTATCAATAGCAACTGCCGATTTTTTACCCACTTGTCTGGGCACAATATGATATGCATGAGGATGTTTAAATGTTTCAGTGGCGGAAACGGCACCATTATCGATAATCCTGATTTCCGGATATTCCCGGTCAACAAAATCGCTCACCTCTGGAAAATCCAGTTCACCTACCAAAAGATGATGAGTGGTAAGTATATCTGACCATGGTTTATAATACTTCACTTTGCCGTGATATTTTTTAAAGATCCGTGCCACAACACCGGTTTCCTTAATCCAGAGTTTTAGACTCTTCCTATCCGGCAGGTCTACCCCAAAATTGGTGATGACCTTCTCTCCCTGATTATAGACAATTTCTATACCCAGATTAGCAATATAGTTTTTAAAACCAAGCAGTCGGGCGGTGTCTTTAAGTTTTTCCTTTTCCCGCCCCGAAGTCATTACAATATCAACCCCGGCCGAAAGCAAATTATAAATTGCCGAAGCATTTTTCAGGGTATACCCATACTTGGTGCAAAATAAACAACCGTTATGAACAAAAGTACCATCTACATCTGTATAAACAATTTTTAATTTCTTCAACCTTTTTTTAATTTCGGATGAATCAAATTCCATTCCTTCACTCACTAAAATATATTTTGAACATTACTTTATAAGACTTATAATTGAACAATCATGCTGCTTAATAATATAAAG
>CAYVKM010000102.1:1507-12623 GCA_964452045.1 uncultured Calditrichaceae bacterium | reverse complement strand
TGGATATCGGTAAAAAAACGGATTTCAAAAAAATCACCTCGGATTGGTTCACCCAATTCTTTTTCGGATGGGATTTCTAATGCACAGCAAATCTTTAATAAAAATAGTATTGTTAATTTTATTTACGGCAATACTGATCTGGCAATGTTCGGGTCTGGTCCGATTTAAAATTACAGATCAGGACATGCAAACTTCCACTGATGGCTGGTTTACTGCTTATGGGTCAAATCTTCGTCAGAATACAATCGATACAGATGTCCTCCCACCCTATCACAATTCCTGGTCAAAGCGATATAAATCTGTGGTGACCGACCAACCCCTGGCTATTGGTAACTATGTGCTGTTTACCCTACAGAACGGTATGCTAGCCTATTTTGATGTGGAGTTGGGGCAAATGGTTGGTGATGGACGGATTGCTCCGGGATTTCTGCATTCCGGCACTATAAATGGCAATGTACTCTATTATGCTGCCAACCTGGGCCGCGAGACCGTAGCGGCACTGGAATTAACCACCCTGAAAAGAAAATGGGAAAGTTCCTTACCCACCATGAATACTTCTCCGGTTAGCTGGGATAAGTACATTTACGTTGGTACCGAAAATAATCAGATTTTTTGCCTGAATCGCAATTCCGGGGAAAAGGTGTGGAGTATTCCGGTAAAAGCCACCTTATTTGGCGTTCCGGCAGAAATGGACGGAAAACTTTATTTTACCGATGTGAAGGGAAATATTTACTGTCTGTCAGGAAAAACCGGAAATATTATCTGGGAAAAAAATCTTACTGAAAATATTTATAGTGGTCCGGTCATTGGGGACAAATATCTTTTTATCGGCTCCACCTCCGGAATTCTTTACGCACTGAAGCCGGCAACCGGTGAAATTGCCTGGAATTATGAATCCGGTGGCTCTATTTATGGTCATGCAGCTTACAAAAACGGAATAGTCTACTTTGGCAATAATGCCCACCTGATGCAAGCTTTGGATGCAGAATCCGGTCAAAAGATCTGGGAATTCAAAACGAAAGGAATAAATAATACTGCCCCTTTAATCGGGAAAGATCTGCTTTACTTCGGCTCGTGGGATAAATACTTTTATGTACTGGACCGTTTTAACGGCAATATGATTTATCGCCAGGAATTTAAAAGATCCATAAAATCATCTCCCCTAATCTATCGCAACAAAATATATTTCCAAACTGCGAATGACCATTTTTACTGTCTGGAAAACCCAAAAATTGTCTCAAAAACGGACGAGTAAAATGAAAAACTTATTCATCATATTCACCCTTATTTTCTGTATATCGGCATTTGCCCAATCTAATTCATCTCTGATATCAATTCATTCCAGTCCGGATAGTATGAATATCCGGTTGGATTCGGTCCTGATTGGTAGAACACCACTGGAAAGAATAGAGGTAAAACCCGGTTTACACCGGCTCGAGGCCATCTCTCCCTATCCCGGCCTGTGGAACAGTACCAATCAGGTTATTCAATTTTCAGTTTCAGCAGGAAGTGATACCACCATTTCGATTAAGATGATGCAACCGGTAAAAATAAACAGTATTCCCTATCACGCAGAACTCCTTCAGGACTATTCCTCTTTGGGATTAACACCGATAACTCTCATGTTTGAAGATTACCGCGGTAAAGAATTCCGGCTTGAGAAAGACGGATTTGAGAGTAAGACTTTCACGCTTTCGGAAGCCAGACCATATCTGTTCAAACTTGAACCCATGAAATTGGCTCAGACAGACGAGGAGTCCGGTTCATTTTTACATTCAATGTTCCACACCAAAATGAAATCAAAATTTCTGCTGTTGACCGGGACAGTGGTTACCAACTGGCTAGCATTCTATTTAAAAAATCTGGCTGACGATAATTATGAAAAGTATCGCACAACCGGTAACCCGCAACTAATGAACAGCTATTGGGATAAAACCCAGAAATATGATCGTCTATCCGACATCAGTATTGGTGTTTCATATGCATTTCTGGGAGGATTGATCTTTACAGTTATCTGGTGATTTAATGATTTCATAAAAATTTTAAAAATTAATCAAAAAAGAGCTTGACAAATTTAGATTAAACTATTAATTTAAGAGCGACCTGTAAAGGTCAAAACCTCCCTCCCAACTCCGCAGGGGACGCGTCATGTGTCCCCTGTTTTTTTATATATAATGATCTTTTTTATAATCCCGATGTAAAACTAATGAAATTTTTTTATCTTATAAGCGCCTTTTTACTTAAGATTTCTTAGTGGAGAAAAAAATGAAATACAGAATAATCACACTTGTGTCGATGATATGGTTAATGTTTGGTTCAGTATCTGCCCAGATGGGATTTATTCCCCTGGCGGTAGACCATGCTACATTTAAAAGCAGTTCCGGCAAAAGCTATATTGAAATCTATCTTTCCTTTTATCAGAACAACTTGCAATACCTTCCGGTCGAAGATAAATATTTCGCTGAATATGTGGCGACCACCGAAATCCTGCAAAATGATTCTACCCTGCGAAGAACGACAGACCGAAGAAACAACGTCATCGATTCGCTCAGTGAAATAGCCCCTACTCGTAAGTTCTTAAACGCATTTACCTTCGAATTGGACCAAGGTGACTACACTGGAAAAGTAATCGTTCAGGATGTAAACTCGAACAAGATGGGCGAATATTATTTCGATTTTAAAATTCCGCCTTCAATTGATGATTCCCTTGCCATCAGCGAAATAGAGTTATCCAGCCATATCGTTGCCGACAGCGGCAGTGGTGAATTTAATAAAAACTCACTACTGGTTTTACCAAATCCCTACAATCTGTATCACATTGTTATGCCGGTGTTATATTATTATGCAGAAATTTACAACCTTCAATACTCAGCGGATAAATCCGGTGAATATTCGGTAAGTGCATCCATCCGGGATATGAATGGAACGGTCGTGAAAGAGTATCCGGTAAAAAAACATAAGAAACCAGGGACATCAGCAGTGGTGGTCGGTGGCTACAACGTTGTTACCCTGCCGACTGCGAACTATGTTTTAAATTTGACTATCACCGATGAACAATCCGGGCAAACCGTAAATCAATCCAAACGATTTCAATTTCTGAAACCGGGTGATCAGAAAACCAGCAAAACCGATTCCTCTGAAATCGTTAGTCGGGTGGCCAGGGACATTTCCATGTATGCTAATTTTACCGATAAAGAACTTGATAAAGAATTTGATATGGCCAGATATATTGCTGAAAAAAATGAGAAGAAGATATATGAGACCCTCAATACAGAGGGTAAACGATCTTTTCTGGCAAAATTCTGGAGAAGATTTGATCCCAATCCTCAAACTGAAGTCAATGAATTTAAACAACATTATTTTGAACGAATTAATTTTGCCAATTCGAATTTCAGCGCTGCGAAAAAAGAGGGTTGGAGGACAGACCGTGGACGAGTTTTATTGACCTACGGGAGTCCTAATGACATTGAGCGCAATTATATGAGTATTAATACCAAGCCTTATGAGATATGGCAGTATCACGAACTGGAGGGTGGGGTTATCTTTGTTTTCTCCGATCTGAGAGGATTCGGAGAATATGAACTCATTCATTCAACTTATAGCAGAGAACTGCACCAGCCGAATTGGGAGAATCTGGTACAAAGAGCCGAGAGCGGTATAACACCGAGGGATTATTAAAGCAAATTTTGATTTTTGATTGCTAGCTTACCGGATGTTTATTTTTTCTGTGCGCCGGCAGGAAATATCCGCGACATCGTTTGCCTCTTTGTCCAGGCCACAATATAACGGACGAACATAGCAATCCTTGTAATCGGATACTCCTTTCAAACACAACATACTACGGCGGGAATAGGAATGGGAATCCTTATGATATTCGACATCAACTAGCGACCCGAACGGACATTGCAGACACTCATCCGGCTGATCATTAAATTCACTGGCCATTTCCTGTGCCATCACTACTTTTTGCTCGTCCCAATATGGTGTTTCCTCCCCTTTCATTGTTGATACACCCCTAAGCCGGGAGAGCACCAGCCGTCCGGATTCCAAACCAAGTTGGGCAAATGCTTCAATCCGATCCCCGGTTGCCAGGCCGAGCGATTTATAATATTTTCCGGAAAGAAAAGCATATACCGGATCCTCGAATAAAATACGATCCAGGTAAATCTCCTTGAAAATCAGAAGATATCCGCGGAAGGAAAGATAACTGGTTTTCGGGTAGATCTTTTTCTTGAAATGCGGTTTAATACCGGTGATCTCACCGGCGATTTCCAATTGTTTATGTTTTACTTCTTCCAGCCAGTCTTCAAATTCAATAAGGGAATTTCGAAACTCATTAAAATCCTTCAGACTGACCTGCAAATCGGGAAAATTATGAATTTTCTCTTCGTAAAAGTCCCGGCAGCCAAAACACTTACGCCCAACATGCGAAAAACTGCGGTAACATTTATTCTTTTTATTCAGCTGTTTGCAGCGCCAGCGAAAATAAAAACAACCCTGGGGATAACACTGTTTCTCCTTCAGAATATGATAAACTGAGATCCGGTTTTGAAATTTCCGGTGTACATCATGTACACAGCGGAAAATGTCGGTTCTTTTATATGGATTTTTCATTTCACTATTTTGTAATGTCTTAAATAAGATAGAAATTTTAATTTCCGAGATCAAACAAATTCAATTTCCCTTAAATATCACTACTTTTGGCACAAGTAACGTTTGGAAAACCATATTGACAAATTTCGTGATTTTTATTACTTTAAATAGAGCGAAATAAATGATAATTTTATCTCACACCATTTTACCATATGAAATGTTGCCAGACAAGGTATGCCGGTGAATCCCTATTATTACAACTGTTTTAACTGCCACAGCCAATTTTCGGCCAGCGAAATTGAGCAGGATCTCCATTATCTCTGTCCAAAATGTGGTAAGGCTGACAAGAACAAACCTTTACGCGGAATTCTACTGATTTCCTATGATTATCAGCAGTTAAAGAAAAGTTACGACCGATCATTTTTTCTGAAGCAAACAGTAGGACAGATGTGGCGATATCCATTGCTCTGGCCACTGCAGCCGCCGGAATACGCCAAGGATCCGCCTTTTAGGAAGATTGAATGGAAAGAACTTTTTTCGGTCGACCTTCCGGCTACCAAAATGCATGAACTCCGACTGGATGACTATTCAGTCAAGCTGCTGGACGAGACCAACAATCCTACTTACTCATATAAAGACCGTGCTTCTATGCTGGTGGCACTCAAAGCACGGCAACTAGGTCTGGGTGCAGTTTCCACCGCTTCAACCGGAAATGCCGCCTCCAGTATGGCAGGCATTTGTGCACGCTTCGGATTGCAAGCGCATCTCTGGGTTCCCGAGAACATCCCGGAGGCCAAACTGATGCAGATTCTGGCCTATGGCGGTCAGGTTCATCTGGTCCAGGGCGATTATGATACCGCCTTCGATCTTTCGCTGGAAATATCGCAGAGAATGGGGTGGTACAACCGTAACACCGCCTATAATCCTCTGACCATGGAAGGGAAAAAATCCGGTGCCTTTGACATTTTCATTGGTTTGAGAGGAGATTTACCGGATTATATTTTTGTCCCGGTTGGCGATGGGGTGGTTATCGGGGGAATTTACAAAGGATTTTGTGAACTGCAACATTTGGGTATCATCGAAGATTTTCCAAAGTTGATTGCGGTTCAATCCTCCGGCAGTAATGCCTTGATCCGTTTTATTCAGACCGGTAAATTTGAATTCCTCCCGGCGGAGACTATTGCCGACAGTATCTCTGCCGGGGTACCCAGAAATCTATATTTCGCAGCAAATGCAGTCCGGGAGAGCGGTGGTTTTGCATTAGAAGTGGATGACGCAGATATCGTGGAATCACAAAAATTAATCAATGAGAAAACCGGCATTCTGGTGGAACCGGCAGGAGCGGCGAGTCTGGCAGGTTATTTAAAAGCCAAATCAGTGGACAAAATCGATCCTAATAAAAAATCTATGATACTCCTTACCGGCAGCGGATTAAAGGATATCGATTCCCTGAAAAGGCTACATCGGCGTCCTGATGCATTCCGAACTGAGGTATGGCAGGAAAGGTATGTGGGGGAGTAAGTGATGAGTTCTGTTAATGGATTAATCATCAGTGCCGGTTATTCCATCCGGATGAATCACTTTAAACCATTACTGGAATATCAGGAAATGCCCTTTCTGCTGAATATTATCTTAAAAATATATTCTGTCTGTAATGAAATAACTGTTGTCACCGGATATCGCAGCCAGGAACTTCAGGAAGCAGTGGGACATCTATTAGCCAGGAAACCAAAAATGAAATGGTTAAAACAGACAAACTTTTTACCGGGAGACTGGGAAAAGATTAGAAATAAGTTATCATATACTTTCAATCCGGATTTTAAAAACGGCATGTTTACCTCGCTGCAAACTGGTCTGAGGGAAGCAAATCCTTCCGACTGGACGCTCTATCATTTTGTCGATCAACCACAAATCCCAGCTCCCTTTTATCGCGAGTTCATTCAGCAGATTGACAATTCTTTTGATCTGATACAACCCTGTTTTGCGAGTAAAAGAGCTCACCCGATCCTGTTCAACCATAAAGTAAAACAATTGGTATTAGATGCCGCCGGAGATCAGAATTTGAAATCAATTCTGCAAAACAAATCCCTCCGAAAAAAATACTGGGACTCTTCTTATCCGGAAGTTCTGACCGACTTTGATACTCCGGCAGATCTTCACCAAGTTGGAGCTAGCCATGAATCTATATGAAAAAATACTCGATCTTACCCGAGAAAACCAACTCTTTGTCATCGCCACTGTTACCAAAACCGCAGGATCCGTTCCCGGTAAAATTGGTTTTAAAATGGTGGTTACTTCTGAAGAAAAAACCTACGGGACAGTTGGGGGTGGGGAGATTGAACAACAGGTCAAAAAGGAATGCCTGCATCGGATGAGTACTGGTGAATCCGGATTACAGGAATATATTCTGCAGGAGAAAAAACCTAAAGCAAAATCCCCCGGAGAAGCACAGGTAATTCCAATGATGTGCAATGGCAGAGTCTGGATTTTTTATGATGTCCCGGCTCTTCAGACCCCGGTTTACCTCTTCGGCGGCGGGCATGTTGGCCAGGCCCTGAGCTACTTTCTGGCAAAATTAAATTACCGGGTTATACTGGTCGATAACAGAGAAGAATTCATCTCGGAACAGAAAAATCCTTATGCCAACGAGAGAATTTACAGTGATTACATTGAATATGCTGCAAAATTAAAGTTACCAAAAAACGCCTTTGTTATTATTATGACCCAGGGACATGGCTTTGATTATGAAATTCTGGAACAGATTTACCGGCGAAAATTGACCTGTAAATATATCGGGGTTATCGCTTCAACTTCCAAAGCCACGAAATTACTCAGCCGTTTACAGGAAAAATTCGGTAAGAAGGTCGATCTTTCAATTATTTACACACCCATCGGTCTGGACATTGGCGGGAATACGGAAAGTGAAATCGCCCTGAGCATTGCTGCCGAAATTCAGGCGATTAACTTTGGGAAAAATGCTCCTCATCTGAGGACATAAAAATCAGTTACTGCGTTTATGGTATGTAAAGAAAATGCGATCTACTATTACATTTATTCTAGATAACCGGATTACCACCATCGATTTCAGCAAACCCGGTTCCCCTTCCCCCACCACCACTGTGCTGAATTACCTGCGTAGTTTACCAAATCATAAAGGGGTAAAGGAAGGTTGTGCCGAAGGGGATTGTGGCGCATGTACGGTAGTATTGGCCGATTCCGGACCGGACGGACACCTGCGCTATCGGGCAGTAAATTCCTGCCTGATTTTTCTCCCCATGATTCACGGTAAACAGCTTATCACGGTTGAAAATCTAAAATCGGATACGGGTAAGTTGCACCCGGTTCAGAAAGCACTGGTGGAGGCCCATGGCACCCAATGCGGATTCTGCACACCCGGCATCGTCATGTCCCTGTTTGCACTTTACAAGAACCAACCAAAGGCGGACTCTGGAGATATTCTGACTGCCCTGTCCGGTAATTTATGCCGGTGTACCGGATATCAGCCAATTATCGAAGCCGGAAAAAATATGTTTCTTCCGAAAGCGGAAGACCAGTTCGACCGAGGTGCAGAAACACTGAAAAAAATGCTGAACTCAATTCCCGGGGAGGAAATTTCCATTCAAACAGATCAGCAGAAATATTTCCAGCCGGTGAATCTGCAAGAGGCCATAAAGATTAGAACTAAATATCCAAAGGCTTATTTGTTAAGCGGGGCAACGGATATTGCTCTGCATATTACGAAAAAATTTGAAACTCTGCCGGAAATTATTGACCTGAGCGCCATACCTGATTTACAGGGTTTTTCCCGGGACGATGGCTATCTCTACCTCGGAGCTTTAGCAGATCTTACCACCCTTCAACCGGTGGTTCAAAAGTACCTGCCTGCACTGGCGGATATGTTTTCGGTTTATGGATCTTTGCAAATCCGCAATCTGGCAACGCTGGGTGGTAATCTGGGTACGGCCTCACCAATCGGTGACGCCCTGCCGGTGCTGATGGCTTACCAGGCCAGTATTCTCCTGGAGGGAGCAAATGGAAGCCGGGAGATCGGCTTTGATAAATTCTTTAAGGGCTACCGGCTGACCGATATGAAACCCGGTGAAATAATCACCCGGATTAAAATCCCTATATCAAGCAATGGAGCAATCGTCCGTTCCTATAAAATATCCAAACGGAAGGACCTGGACATTTCCACCGTGAGCAGTGGTTTCCGCTTACAGCTGGACGAGCAGGGCAAAACCAGGGAGGTAGTTCTGGCATTTGGGGGAATGGCGGACCGGGTAAAAAGAGCAGGTTCGGCAGAAAATTACCTGCGCGGTAAAAGCTGGGAAAGAAAAACTATTGAAGAAGCGATGAAAATTATTGATCAGGATTTTACCCCGATTTCCGATGTGCGGGGAGGTGCGGAATTCAGGCGCGTTGCAGCAAAAAATCTGCTACTTAAGTTCTGGAATGAAACCAGGAATGGAATGTAAAATAAACTAGATCAGTCTTATAATAAGCTACTGAACGTAATGAATAACCATAAAAAAGTAACACCGCAAAAAGGTACACAACACGAAAGCGCCGCAAAGCACGTGAGCGGAGAATCGATTTATGTGGATGATATTCCAGTCACCGATCAACTTTTGACCGGCCACGTGGTGTACAGTCCCTATGCCCACGCCCGAATCAAATCCTTTGATCTGTCTGCGGCTAAAAAATTACCAGGCATTCAGGCTGTGCTATCTGCAAAGGATATTCCTGGTAAAAATCAGATGGGGCCGGTTATAAAAGATGAACCTTGCCTGGCGGAAGCAGAAGTTGAGTTTATCGGGCAGGGAATATTTCTGATAACCGGAGAAAATGCCGAAATTTGCCGCCAGGCGGAAAAACTGATCCGAATCGAATTCGAGGCACTGGGGCCGATCCTGGGTATTGACACAGCTATTGCCCGGAACAGTTATCTGGGGGAACAGCGAACTATCGAACGGGGCGATCAGCAAAAAGCACTGCAAACCGCTCCCCATATCCTGGAAGGTGAATTACACACCGGCGCCCAGGAACACTGGTACCTGGAAACCCAGGCCTGTCTGTGTCTTCCCGGGGAAGATAGGGAAATGTTTGTCTACAGTTCCACCCAGCACCCCTCCGAAACCCAGTTGTTAGTTGCGGAAGTGCTTGGCATTCCGGTGAATGAGGTGGTGGTGGAAGTGCGCCGTCTGGGGGGCGCTTTTGGGGGGAAGGAGACCCAGGCAAACCATTATGCCTGCTGGACCGCCCTGTTAAGCCGGGCAACCGGACGCCCGGTTAAAATCCGGTTAAACCGGGATCAGGATCAGATTATGACCGGGAAGCGCCATCCTTTCCGGATCAGGTACAAAGTTGGTTATGATGAGGCAGGTAAAATCCTGGCTGCGGATATCCAGCTGCACAGCGACGGCGGCGCAGCCAACGATCTTTCCTATGCCATTCTGGAAAGAGCGATGCTGCATGCAGAAAATTCATACTTCATTCCCAATATCCGGATCATCGGCAAGGTCTGCAAAACCAACTATCCGCCCAATACTGCCATGCGGGGGTTTGGTGGACCCCAGGCTATGGCGGCAATAGAAACAGTCATCGACCGGATCGCCCGGGAACTGGGGAAGGATTCGGCCGAAATCCGCCGGATCAACTTCTATGGGACAACAGAAAACAACATTGCCCCCTACGGAGAAATTATCGAAAACAACCGCCTGCCGGTCATTTATGACAAACTGATCCGAATTTCGGAATACCGGAAGCGACGCCAGGAAATCGACCGTTTCAATAAGCAAAATGAATTCAATAAAAAAGGTATGGCTTTGACCCCGGTAAAATTTGGCATATCCTTTACCACCGCCTTTCTAAACCAGGCCGGTGCGTTAGTGAACATTTATAAGGACGGCACCATCCTGGTGAATCACGGTGGGGTGGAAATGGGCCAGGGGCTGCATACCAAGATGCGGAATATTGCTGCAGCAGAATTCGGGGTGGATATCTCCCGGATCAAGGTAAATGCCACGGACACCTCAAAAATTCCCAATACCTCGGCCACCGCAGCTTCATCCGGTTCCGATCTGAATGGCATGGCGGTGAAAAATGCCATCGGGAAACTGAAAAAAAGAATCGCCAAATCGATCGCCAGTCATCTTTCCGGGGAGGATGGTAAGGGTAAACCATCTGTTGCGGAAGATATCATTTTCGAAAATAATTATATCTATGACAAAAACAATCCAAAACGCCGCATGTCCTTTGAAGCGGCAATTCCCATCTGTTATCTTGGCCAAACCAGTTTGAGTGCCACCGGTTTTTACCGGACGCCGGATATCGGTTTTGACCGACAGAAAGGGAAGGGTCGTCCATTCCACTATTACGCCTTTGGAATGGCCGTCAGCGAGGTTTTGCTGGACATTCTGACCGGCTACCACAAGCTTGTCCGGACGGACATTCTTCACGATGTGGGTGAATCTTTGAATCCGGCCATTGACATGGGTCAATTGACAGGTGGATTTGTCCAGGG
>CAYVKM010000102.1:0-1407 GCA_964452045.1 uncultured Calditrichaceae bacterium | reverse complement strand
GTGGGCAATCACGAATTCGAACCGCCATTTTCGCTGCCGGCTACCAACGAGGTTATTCTGTTGTCCATTGAACAGATAAAGAAAAAAATACAAAAAAAAGTTTCAGCCACCTTGGTATAACCGTATCAGATTCCATTTGGCAGATAACCAAAAAGGAGGATACATGAAACGCAGGACTTTTTTGAAAATCTCAGCGGTCAGTCCGTTTATATTTCAATCCTTTTTTTGCAGCAGGGATTCCGCCTGGACGCAATTTACTCCCGCTACGGAAAAACAGTTCGATCTGCTGGAAGTGAAGGGAAGCTATAAACAGATCGGATATGAGATCGGGCACTATTTTCAAAACCAGATCAATGTCATTATTGAACGCCGCAAGGACTGGCACCAGAATCTGCTGTCCATCCTGAATTCCGATACCGGAAAATCCCACTCGAAAGAACTCTACCAGTTAACTCAGAGATACTTTCCCCACCTGCTGGATGAAATCAGGGGAATTGCCGACGGCGCGGGTATCGATTTCAACGCTTTCTGGGCCATGACTATAAAATCCGAGCTGGGCGCGCTCGAACCGGAACATCCCGGGTGTTCCACCATTATCTACAATGACGAGAACCAAAAATGGCTTTTTCATAACGAAGACGGGCACACTGCTTACCATGATATCATGTTCACCGTAAAAGTTCATCCACCCTCCGGAGTAAGCTTTGTTTCCCTAGTATATCCAGGAATCCTGACCGGCAACGGCCCATCACTGAACAGCGCCGGCATTGTGCAGACAACCAATTACATCGGGAGCATTACCTCGGAGATCGGATTACCCCGTTATGTTATCGGACGGGCTATCCTGGAAGCCAAATCTTTAAAGGAAGCGGAAAAGATTGCCATGATGCATCCCCGGGCTTATCCCTATCACCACAACCTGGCCAGTTTTACGGAAAAGAAATTCCTGTCAGTGGAGACCGTGCCGGGAATTGCGGAATCCAAATCGCCCCGGGGAATTTTCATCCATACCAATCACCTGCTTTATAAGACCACCATGCAATACGAATATGAAGATCAAAAATATAAAACCACCTCCTCCCTCTCCCGTTACGGAGTTCTGGCAGAACAGACCAAATTGTTGAAGGACAGGAGTGATTTGCAACCGGAGGATTTTCTGAATATTCTGGCTTCCCACGAAAGAGCGCCCTATTCACCCTGCCGGCATCCGGAGGGGAATGTCGAAGGCCAGACTCTTGGGACGGCTTTTTTCGACCTCAATAAGGGTGAATTCCGGTTGTATAAGGGGAATCCGTGTGAGGCTGTCCCAAACAACTTTTATTCTGAATTGAATACCGAAAAGACCACCACATAACAAAAAAGGCGGCTCAACCGGCCGCCTTTTTCATCTATATTGATCATCCTTTC
>CAYVKM010000101.1:0-13056 GCA_964452045.1 uncultured Calditrichaceae bacterium | reverse complement strand
GCTCTAACCAGCTGAGCTACATCCACCATGTTCAACTGCTTACTACAGCAGTCTAATTTACAACCCCAGGTTGACAAAAGCAACCTCGCACTCCCTGGAGGATTCGAACCTCCGACCAACGGCTTAGAAGGCCGCTGCTCTATCCACTGAGCTAAGGGAGCTAGTAAATCAAGATTATAGAAATAAGATCAAAGAAAAAAAGTAGGGTAGAAATCGGAATGTCCGTTTCGTTTAGTTTTAATCTTTCATCCTTAATCTTTCATCTTCTCCAGTCGGGGCGACTGGATTTGAACCAGCGACCCCCTGCTCCCAAGGCAGGTGCGCTAACCAGGCTGCGCTACGCCCCGAACAAACCTAAATATAATACCCAATAAATTGGGCGCAAAATATAATCGAATTTAACAGGGAAGTCAAGACGTCAAAATTCCCTGAATTTAGTTGCATCATGTCATTTAGAAAGAGCAGAGCGCTGTAAAAAAATCACACAAAATTAAACATTTTTCTATGATTTGGATAAATCGTGAATTATTTTTATGCCAATATATTTTCAGTCTATCTCTTTAAATAACCAGACTTAAACAAATTCAATACGATTAATGCAAATCTCGAACAGTTAATGGCACAGGAATTGAAGTAATTTAAACTCACAGGTAAAACCGATTAAAGGAGGAGTAATGCAAATAAAGTTAATGACGTTCACTATCTCGCTGCTTATTATATCTTCTGCTTTTCTTGCCAACCCCTCGCGCAATGGTGCTACACCAGGTTGCAGTGGAGGAGGTTGTCATAGTTTGCAGGATGGAATCGTTTCCGCAAATATTTTGAATAATTTACAAATAGAAATCACCGTTACCGGCGTTACTGCCAATCGAGACGTTGCTGGTGAACTGGTGGATATCAATGGAAACGTGGTCGATTTTAATAATGGTACCACTACCAATCCTTTTACCCTCACGGCGCCACAGACCGGCCTGTACCGGATCAATGCCGGATACCGGAATCCAAATTTGCGATGGGATTCAACTATGGTTGAACTCACCACGACCAAACTGGATATTCCCACACCCACCAATACCCGTTCGACCTTTGAGCTCTATCCGAACCATCCCAATCCATTCAACAGCGAAACCATGATACGATTTTCTCTGACCAAAAATGCCGATGTGGAAATTGAGATCTTTAACATCAACGGTCAGCATGTCCGCAGCCTGGCCCAGGGAAGATATGCAGCCGGTATTCATACCTTACGCTGGGATGGACGGGATGACCGGGAAACACTGGTATCCTCCGGGATCTATCTTTGCCAGATAAAAAGTGGCGAAAACCGCATTGTACGAAGAATGACCCTCTCCAAGTAAACCTCCAATATTCATATGGGAGAATCTGAACGATGACGGATTCTCCCGTTCTTTATAATTTAGCTAAAATCGTATTGCACATGGATGTCCGGGTCTTTAACTTAAGGCCGTTTACCCTAAGTGACCCGAGGGCATGGAAAATATTGAAATTAAATACTGGCTCAGCGAACCAGAGAAGGTGGAGAGGTTCTTACAAACCAATTCCGAAATTGAACCGATCTGGACGAAATCCCAAAAAGATAGCTATTATAACTGTTACACCGGAAGGTTAAAACTCCGGGAAGAATCCGGATCGGATGGTCAGCTGATCAGCTATCAACGGCCGGATTCAAACGGATCGCGGATCAGTCATTACGAAATCTATTCCACTCAGAATCCTCAGCTTTTAAATAACGTACTTACAGACTCACTGGGATTGAGGGTGATCGTGCAAAAAGTTCGTCAACTTTTCCACTACCGCAATGTCCGTATCCACCTGGACCGTGTTGAAGAATTGGGTTCTTTTCTTGAACTGGAATCGGTTGTCGACGAGGAAGTAAATCGTGAACTGGCCCGCGACAACTTAAAGAAGATCCAAAATATGTTAGTCAGCTTCCTTTTCGAACCGGTAGCGGTGAGTTATGCCGATCTTATGTTAAAGCAGGAAAACGAATCATGAAAAATAACCGGTTTTCTTCCATGGTTATTGCCACCTCCAATCTTCATAAACTGGCAGAAATAAAATATATTTTAGACGGGGTCCAGAAAGATATATTTTCACTCAAAGACTTTCCTGAAATTGGATCAATCCGGGAAACCGGTACTTCCTTTGAAGAGAATGCACTTTTAAAAGCCCGGGCGGTTTATCAGCATACCGCTCTGCTCACCCTGGCCGATGACTCCGGGCTGGAAGTGGATGCCCTGAATGGGGCACCCGGAATTTATTCCGCCCGGTTTGCCGGGAAGGAACGGGATTATCCGGCCAACAACCGCAAACTGCTTGAGGATTTAAAGAATATTCCAGATAGAGAGCGCGGGAGCCAATTTCGCTGTGTGGTGGCTATTTTAGGGAACCGGATTGAGAAGGTGGTGGAAGGTATAGTTCGTGGTCGTATTATTCACCAACTCCGGGGATCAGGAGGATTCGGTTATGATCCATTATTTATTCCCGAGGGGTTTGATCAGACCTATGCCGAATTGGGAGAAGCAGTTAAGAACCGGATCAGTCACCGGGCTATTGCCTTCGGCAAAGCGAAAGAGTTTCTGAAAACATTATTTTAGTATAAATGAATGGCTATATAACTTTAACAGGAGTTCCGGTATGAAGCAGTATTCGAAATTTTTGCAACATATTCATACACACCTCTGGTTAAAATTTTTCTTTGTATTTACCCTGTTAATTAATTTCGCCCTTTTTTTTATCCCGGATTCAGTGGCTGCAAAAAGTTTCCGGATCGATCGAATTGCCATCCAGGCCCGGGTGTTGCCAGATGGCAATATGTATATTGACGAATCCCGCACCTACACTTTCCGGGGAAAATTCAGCTGGGCAGACTATAAGTTGCCCCTGCAGGGAATTGGCAATGTCCTGGATTTTAGTCTGAATGATGAAAACACAAATTACCGGAAGAGTAAATCGGAAGAACCGGGCACCTATACAGTTCAAAGCAGTGAATATTCTTTTTATGTGCGCTGGCATTATCAGGCCGAAAACCAGACCAAAACATTTACCTTACATTACCTGGTGACCGATGTGATATCCGTTTATCAGGACGTAGCCGAATTATATTACAAATTTGTGGGTGAAGAAAACGAAATGCCGGTTGGCCAGGTGACCGTAAACATTCAACTGCCCGGTCAGATCACTTCAGATGTTGTGAAGGCCTGGGCTCACGGGCCACTGTGGGGCGGTATCCGATTTGAGCAAAATGAGCTGGTGATGGATGTCGACCCACTTCCTGCCCGAACCTATTGGGAAGCCCGGATTGTATTCCCGAAGGAATGGGTTCCACTCGCGGAAAAAAGGAAAACCGGCAATGTACTGCCAACTGTTCTTTCCCAGGAAGCAGAATGGGCACAAAAGGCAAATGAGGAAAGAGAGCGGGCACAACAGAGGCTTCTGGAGAAAAAAGAAAGAGAGAAAACTGCCTGGCCTTTTGCTATTGGGCTGGCCCTTATCAATATACTCGGACTGTTTCTGTTGTATCAAAAATACGGCAGAGGTTATCGGGTACCCTACTACCAGAAAATTGATTCGGAGTTGCCACAGAAAGAATCGCCGGCCATTGTGAGTGCATTATATATGAATAAACAGGTTCGGGGGGCTGCTCTCTCCTCAACCCTGTTCGACCTTGCCCGGCGTGGAATCATCGAGCTGGAACAGATTCCACCCACATCAAATAAATGGTGGAGTAGCAACAAACCGGAATTCCTGCTGAAAAAGGTCCCTGAAAAATTCCAGGAAGCGGGTGGCCAATTGCAGGATTATGAATCGGATCTGATCCATTTTATTTTTGATGAACTGGGAGGAGGTCAAAATATTGTACCGATGAAAATGTTCCGGAAAAGGAGAACCAAGGTAAGAAAATGGTTTCTGGAGTGGAGCAAGATGGTGAAGGAACACCTGAATGATATTCCTCTTTATGAGAAAAGCAGTATCCGGGGAACCGTTTATGGAGTTCTTCTCTGCATTGCTGCCATTGCCGGTGGGGTATTGATCCTGGTATATTTTGGCTCTCCCGGGATTCTGCCGGTGGTAACCGGTGGACTTATGTTGAGTATTGCCTTTGCTATTTTGCGATATACCCCGGAAATGAAATTGAAACGGAAGAAGTGGCAGGCGCTGCGCCGTTATCTGGTTAAATACCACTTCGTGGAAGGTCGGGGAAGCGACTGGCTCGCCAACATTGAAAAATATCTGGTTTATGGTCTGGCGCTGGGCGTGGGTCAAAAGGCCATCAAAAAGATGATGGAGAGTATTCCCGAACAGCAGCAAACTCATTATTTTCCCTGGTATACCCATCCTCACGGTGCCTATGCCTCTCCGGCAGATTTTGCCACCGCTATATCCTCGGTGGTTCAGATCGCATCCAGCACCATGAGTTCAAGTTCCGGTGCCGGTGGAGGTGCTTCCGGTGGTGGAGGTGGCGGTGGGGGTGGTGCATCTGGCGGTGCAGGTTAAGTCTGTTTCATAAATGATGCAGGGATTTTTCCGAATCGAGCAATCCTAATAGTTTATAAAACTATTGCCGAGTAGAAAATTTATCAATAATATTTGTTCTGCTGAAAGCGAAATTCAGAAAGTATATCAAGATAATAATCCAGGAGAATAATCATGATCAAACGTATCCTTGTTCCTCTCGATCCTTCACCCTATACCGAAACTGCACTAAATATTGCAACCACCATTGCCAAATTCAATAATGCAGAATTGACCGGTCTGGTTATTTTGGATCTGCCCGGAATTGAAAAATCCGTTGGGCCTGTTCCGCTCGGTGGTCTTTTTTATGCGGACCAGATTAGTAAAGCCAAAGAGCGTGAAGCGGAAGAACGGATTAAATCGCTATTGGATAAATTCGAAAAGAAATGTACCTCAGAGAATGTTGCTCACCGGTCAGCTGAACTCCAGGGAAGTCCCAGCGAGCGTATCTTGCAGGAATCGATTTATTATGATGCGGTGGTTATCGGTCTAAAGACCTATTTTCACTTCGAAACGGTGGATAAGCCGGGAAATTCCCTGACCAAATTGATGCAGGAGACGATTACCCCGGTTTATGGCGTGCCGGAAAAATTTACCTTACCCCGGGTTCCAGATGAAAAAATCCGGGCATTGATTGCATTCAACGGAAGCTTGCCCGCTGCCCGGGCCATGCAGCGATTCGCCCAACTGGCGCCGGCCGAAAATTTTGAGGTAATCATTCTCACCTCGGAAGAAGATAAAACAAAGGCGGATTATTACTTAAACAGCGCAACAGCTTTCCTCACCGCACATGGTTTTAAAAATATTAAGCAGGACCGGACCAATGATGATATCACCGAGGTGGTGGAAAAGAAATATCTGGACTGGGCTCATATTTTTGTGGTGGGTGCCCACTCCAAAAAAGGATTATTCGATTTTATGGTGGGCAGCTTAACCAAATTTTTGATTGAGCTGGCTAAAAAACCGATCTTAATTGGACAGTGAAATTCGGAAGGAGAGTACATTTTTTGAAATCCCCGGACAAAGATCCGAAAGATCTTTCCATTTCAATGGGCAAGGCGAGTCTGTATAGTCTCGCCTTTGTTATACCATCCACAATTATACAGGTTAGTCTCTACCAGACAATCTGGGGTCAGTGGAGTGTGGGACTGGCCATTCGTTCGGTTTCCCGGCATCTCTGGTGGTACCTTCTGTTTGTTTTGCTTGGAATTATTCTCCATGAAGCGATCCATGGGATTACCTGGGCATACGCTGGCCAAAAATCATTCAGGACAATCAGTTTTGGCATAAATTTTAAAGCCCTCTCACCCTATGCTCATTGCAATGAGGCCCTAACCGTACGGGCATATCGGCTGGGTGCAGTGATGCCCGGTGTCCTGTTGGGGGTGGTTCCCTACTTGTTTGGACTTGTAAGCGGTCAGGGGGGAGTAATGTTATACGGACTTCTATTTACTGCAGCAGCCGGAGGTGACGCTCTCATTCTGTGGTCTCTACGCAAAGCAAAACCAGAAATGCTGGTACTGGATCATCCCAGCCGGGCGGGCTGTATGATTGCCGAAGATGACAATCCGATAGAACAATAAGTATTTGTTGAATTTATAGAGGAGAGACTCGGATATGAAATATTCGCACGAGTTTGCCATCATGGTACTTTGGGCAATCGCCATACTGGCGACCTTCTTTATCGTGCAAGACCGGAATTTTCTCACTTACTTGGGACCGCTTTATTTCGTTTGTATGGTCGGTTCCATCATTGTGGTCAGGAATGCCAGGAAACGGGGAATGAGTTAGTGTTTGCCAGAGGAAAATTGTCGAACCATTATGAACAGGATGCTTCCGGTTACAAATTTTATGAATACCAGCTGGAGGGTGGCTGGCAGGTTTATGCCGGCCGGGCTGATGAGGATAACGACTATTTGAGCATCAAATTTGCCCGGCCAAACGACTGGTGGTTTCATGTCCGGGGAATGTCGGGAAGCCATGTTGTATTAAGGGCAAAAGAAGGTGAGAATCCGGGTCGGGAGACTCTCCGGCAGGCTGCAGCGATTGCTGCGTTTCACAGTAAAGCAAAGTCCGGTGGGACAGTGGCCGTTTCCTACACCCAGGTCAAATATGTCACCAAACCACGCGGGGTAAAACCGGGCACGGTGCAGATCAGAAAAGAGAAGGTTATCAAGGTTCAACCAGGCGTACCTGAAGGTGGGGAGGATGAATGAAGTTGGTAGGAATATTTTGAAAATAAATTCCAGAGGTTGAGAATAATTAATGTCGAAAAAAAATAAAACCAGACTGGTCTACAGCACCGAGACCGGAAGAGTTCAAAAACCGAAAAAATCAGAGCAGTCCCAACCGGTTGGTGATGGAATTATTCGTATTCGCCGGGAAGTGAAGGGTCGGGGTGGTAAGACGGTCACTACTCTTTCCGGAGTGCCAGGCAGTCAGGAAACCCTGAAAGAACTTGCCGCCCAACTAAAGCGCCAGTGCGGGACGGGCGGTGCGGTAAAGGATCGGATCATTATCATCCAGGGTGACCATCGGGAAACCCTGCTTAAATATTTCAAAGAAAATGGGTATCAGGCAAAACTGTCGGGTGGATAAGATATCTTGCTCAAACAGGATATATGAATGAGAGACAAACAGGACAATCCCAAAGATATTATTCTCACCGAGGAAGATTTTTGGAAGTTTAACCGGGGAAGTGCCGATCGTTTTGGTTTCTTTAGTGAGGCGGAAAAAAGCAGGCTGGAAACCGAGGCTGGCTTGTTTGAGGGAAAAACAGCCTATAATTATCATCGCATTTCTCCTGAAATTGAAGAAGCGGAGTGGGAATTTTTCTTCCGGGATCTGGTGCGGGAATTATTTATCAATTATGAAAACCTTATCGTCACTCCAGACGACGAAATTTTGGGAGTAAAAGGCGGTAAACGCTACCTTTTGAAAAAACATCCTGAAGCTTATACTGCTGCCCGAAAAATAACTGCTGCATAGAAAAACAGTATTGCCAAAATCTACTAAGGTTCACTCCGGCACTTTCGAAAATAGAAGCAAGATCGAAAGGAATAATTCGTGGCGCTGCGAAATCTGTTCAAATTCTTCTTTCCCGGGGCTTTGATTCTCCTTGCTGCCATTGCCTTTATTCAACTCGATTTTTTTCAGAAGTGGTATAATCCGGTGATGCACTTCTATCCCTATACCGTTTATCTGGTTGGTATTCTGCTGGGATGGCGTTTTAGCCGGAGCAGGCTACTGTTTGCAATTATCGTTCTGGTCATTTCGGACCGAATTTTAGTGCATTTTCCCTCACTCATGGAGCGGGTTCAGGGTAAAAATCACCTGATCGTAAATATTCTCTCAGTACTTCTGCCCTTGAACCTTATCCTGTTGTCGGTTATCCAGGAAAGAGGAATTCTTACCATCCGGGGTATTGGCCGGTTAGGACTAATTCTTATCCAACCGGTCATTGTTTATGCCCTGATTCTGGATAATGATATCAGAATTTTTAAGGTACTGGATCATCAATTTTTTAACATATCCAGTTTAAGTACTGTTCATCTGACTCAACCGATTCTGCTGATCTTTGTCTTAAGTGCGGTCTTCCTGATTATCCGCTTTATTTTAAAAAGAGGAGTACTGGACAGTGGTTTTTTCTGGGCGCTTCTGGCCGCTTTCCTGGCTCTCGCTGCCCGGAGTCAGGGAAGCCATTCTACATTCTATTTCGCGACCGCCGGGTTGGTTCTGGTTATATCCGTTCTGGAAGCATCATACTTAATGGCGTTCCGGGATGAATTGACCGGTTTGCCGGGAAGACGGGCGCTTCAGGAAACCTTTTTAAAACTGGCCAGCTCTTATACCCTTGCAATGGTAGACATCGATCATTTTAAGAAATTGAACGACCGCCACGGACATGATGTGGGGGATCAGGTCCTGCGCATGGTTGCGTCAAGGCTTGCCAAGGTAGGGGGTGGCGGAAAGGTTTTTCGCTATGGCGGAGAAGAGTTTACAATTGTATTTTCCGGTAGATCTGTAAAGGAAACTTTTAAAATTGTGGATAATTTACGGCGGACTATTGCCAAGAATCCATTTGTTATTCGCAGTAAAAAAAGACCACGGAAAAAACCAGAGAATTTAAAGAGCGTTCCCAGGTCTGGAAAAAAAGTAACCATAAAAGTCAGTATTGGCATGGCCGAGCGCTGTGAACGGTATCCCACACCCCATGAAGTAATAAAAGCTGCAGATAAAGCGCTTTACCGGGCCAAAAACTCGGGAAGGAATTGCATCAAGATCGCAGTAAGTACCACTCGCTGAGAAATCAAAATTTTCGTGTCTTTGTAATACCTGTCTTTTTTATATTTAACCGCTGCTTTAATAACTTGCTATAATTTTTGGATCGGATTGACAATATCAAAGCAACGTATATATCATGAGAGAATTTCAGCAGAAAAATAGCCTGAGCCAATGGCGCGTAAAACTGCATGAAATTATCTTTGAAGCAGATACACCCGCTGGTAAGTGGTTCGATGTGGTCCTCATCATCAGTATCCTGCTCAGCGTCCTGGCAGTGATGCTGGACAGTGTCTCCGGCATTCGCGAAAATTACGGTTCCTGGTTCTACACCGTGGAATGGTTTTTCACGATCCTTTTTACCATTGAATATATTCTCAGACTTATCTGTGTGGGAAGACCAGTCGGTTATGCTACCAGTTTTTATGGGGTGGTGGATTTACTGGCTATTATTCCGACCTATTTGAGCATCATTCTTCCGGGAAGCCAGTATTTGCTGGTGATTCGTATTTTACGGATACTAAGGATCTTCCGGGTTTTGAAGTTGGTGCAGTATATCAGTGAAGCGCGTTTGCTCCGTCAGGCGCTGCGGGACAGCCGCCGCAAAATCACGGTTTTTCTATTTACTGTGCTTACCATGGTGGTTATCTTCGGCTCGTTGATGTACCTTATTGAGGGGCCGGTTCATGGTTTTACCAGTATCCCCCGGAGTATCTATTGGGCGATTGTCACTCTTACCACAGTTGGCTACGGGGACATATCTCCCCAGACCGGGCTGGGTCAGTTTTTGGCGGCACTGATCATGATCCTCGGATATTCCATTATTGCTGTTCCCACCGGAATCGTAACTGTTGCTTTTGCCAAAGTGGAATCGAAGGCAGAATTCAAGACCCAGGCCTGTCCACATTGCAGTGCGGAAGGACACGATCGTGACGCGAAATTCTGCAAGTACTGTGGCGCCCGCTTATAAATGTAGACTGTTATTTTTAGTTCTTACAATCTGCCGTTATTCTTCATGCCCGATAGTGAATATGGCAGATGAATCGAGATAAACACTCCATGATTTAACGAAGTTCTTCCCTGCTTCGGTCCCCATAAAATTTAACATCGCGTCTAAATCAGATACCTCAATTTTAGCGATATACTGATAAGGCGGTTCTGTTGGTAATTTCCCATCTGGTTCCGAGACTGCGGGACCGAGAACTTTGTCAATCTTCCAGGTCTTAAAATCTTTGCACCAGGCTGCGCCCCTGATTCCGGGAATTTTTGTTCTCACCAGAAAATTATCATATTCACCCATTTTCTCTCGACCTTTTAAATTATATACTGCGAAGAGTGTTGGCATATCTGAGCCTTTCCTTTTTTAGGTGTTGGATAGACATTTAAATTGCGAACTAAAATAATTCAAAAAACTCAAATGGTTTTTTGATTAAATTGTTTTATTGCAGAAAAAGAGTTGGATGATGAGATTCAGTAGTCACTGAATTTAGCTTAGCATAATCGCAGGGACTTCTGTAATTAATAACTAAAAGTAATAAAACATAAGTTATAAAAGCAAGTAATAATTCGATAATATTTAAATATATTTATATATACTTAATAAAGTGTAAGTATAGATACCTTAGAATTTAATTTTTCGTAGAGATCCTTGACAAAATATTTATTCGACCAAAGTGTTAATAACATTTGTAAATTTTTACAATTGTAGGATCTTTTATAATGATAGAAGTTCTCCTAGAAATAGGAATTCCATCAAATATAATTACACGATCTTGCTTGGCCGTGTTTGAGCGGGGGTTCTAATAAAGATGCGGACATTTTTGATATTCTTCATCCTGATAATATATAGGACAGTATTGGAATTGCTCGCCTCTCGCAGTATCTCAAAATCTCACAAACCGGGTTGGGATTGAAAATTTCCATCCATTTCCTTGATCGAACAACTTTTGTATGATCTATAGGTGTTTCATCTTAAGTTCGGCCGGTAAGCTTTTCAAAAGCATCGAGTGCCCGAATAAACTGTTCCCGGCGTTCTTCCCGTTCAGCGGCTCCGGGTAAGTGCTCCTGATGGAAGGCAATCACGCTCCGATTGCCTTTGGGAATGACTCTTACCTGAATTGTGGAGGGCTGTGCCCAGCCCGGCGGCTGCCAGGTGAGCCGGAGGTGAGAGCCAGGAATATAAACCCGGATTGTGCCGAAAGCATCATCCGTGAGCTGATATCGAGCCCCTTTTTCAAAGCTAAATTCGGAAGTCGGTCCCAACCAAAGATTCACCCCCTCGATTGAAGTTACCAATTCCCAGGCTTCCGCTGGTGGCAGACTGATGGTTCGTCGGGCACCGATTTGGTAACCGGTATTTTGGGTGAGGCCGGTCAGGGATTTAGTTGGTTTATTCATATTACAAAATTAAAAATTATTTTAGAATATATTAAAAGCAATTTCCAGAGTTCGAATACTATATCAATAGACAATATAGCGTAAAAATAAATGGTGACAAAAACCATTATACCACCGTTTACATTTTAAAGAAAAGAGAAATGAATATTGGGAAAAAGATGCTAATAGATCTAAACAGAGTATTTCATAACTCCCGTTTCGATTGATAATAAAAGACAATAGACTAAAAAGGACAGTTTTTTCTGATTCTAAAAAGTCAGAGTAAATTAGTAATTTTTAATTTTATCCAGTAGAATAATCGAATACTCTTAATTCAAAAAAGCCCGCTGAAACGGGCTTTTTGTTTTCTGTAGTTATCAAAAAGTGGTAAGGATTCAATTTCCCACAATAACAATTGTTCTATATAAAAACTCTAGAAAGTTCAGTAATTATCCTATGGCGCAATATTCTGGTTCATATGGAAGAGGTTCTCCGGATCGTATTTTTTCTTAATCTGTTTCAACCGTTCGTAATTAGATCCGTAAGCTGATGATACCCGGCTGCCTTCTTCTTCAGTCATGAAGTTTATATAAACCCCATCGGACTCGTACGGCGCGGTTGCTTTAAATAAATCCCGTGCCCAGGTAATGCAGGTGACATCATCAGCCTCCTTGTCCCATCTTCCATGTACGTTCAGCAGGAACTTCGCATTTCGATTTCCGTATGCCATGGCATTGGCCGGAACACGATTGGCCGAGCCTGCCAGCAGCGCAATAAAGAGTTCGCATTGGGATGAGGGTAGTTTATTGGTATACTCAATTATCGTATCGAAAAATCCATCTTCCAGTTCTGTGAAATTATGGGATTTCCAGTAGTTCCTGACGCCGGAGGTAAGCAAAGGGTCAAAAGCCTGTTGCCATTGTACATATGGCATCATACCAATATGTTCACCATAGGGATCTCCAAAGCTCCTGAGCGCATCGGCCATTTTCTCACCCCTGGCCTGGTCTCCAGGATGGAATAACGCCAGTATAACAACTTTTTTGCCATGGACGTTTTCTGGTAAAAATGGCAGAGGCGGCGCCTGGCGGAGTACCACAAATACGTTCAGTTCCTCAGGGGCCTGGGCTATAAATTCGCGGTATTGTTTTAGCACTGATTTAGTTTGCTCGAAGGGAAAGACAATTAACCCGGCAAATACTTCGGGTCCTACCGGATGAAGCTGAAATTCAAACTCTGTTACCACCCCAAAATTACCACCACCGCCACGTATCGCCCAAAACAAATCGGCGTTTTCTTTTTTGCTGGCTCTCATTTTCTTGCCATCTGCAGTGATTACTTCAGCAGATATCAGATTGTCGACGGTCATTCCATATTGGCGGGTTAACCAGCCAAAACCACCGCCCAGGGTAAGCCCCGAAATTCCGGTGATAGAATTGATGCCTACCGGAGTGGCCAGACCATGCGCCTGGGCAGCTGCATCAAAATCACCCAGCGTGGCACCCGGTTGAACATAGGCACGCTTCTTACCGGCATCCACCCGAACGTTTTTCATGGTGGAGAGATCGATTACTATGCCATCATCGCACAAAGAGTTTCCGGCAATATTATGTCCGGCACCACGTACAGAAATCTCCAATTTATTTTCACGAGCAAACGAAAGTGCCTGGGAGACATCATCACTGTCCGAACATTGTACGATGATTGCTGGCCGGCGATCGATCATGGCGTTCCAAATCTGGCGAAGCTGGTCGTAATTCGGATCATCAGGCAAAACAATTTTACCCTTTATTTTTTTCCTGAACTGATCGACTTTATCTCTGAGTATATTTTCCATTGTATTTTTCCTCCATAATAAATTTA
>CAYVKM010000100.1:0-13260 GCA_964452045.1 uncultured Calditrichaceae bacterium | reverse complement strand
AACAGAATCTCCGTGATGTCCATTTTCGAAAGGACCTTGTACTGGACATCCTTGGTTGCCCGGGAATAGATTGATTTCACGCCGATCTCCTTGAGCATTTCGATTGTCAGGATGTTTGATTCGAATGCATCCCCCATGGAAAGGATGACCACGTCCTCGGGCTTGATGAATTTCGCCAGGGAGGAAGGGTCCAGGTTGTCGATGTGCACTGCAAATTTAAATCCCTCCGATTTCATCTGGCTGACTACGGCCGGATCCCGGTCCATTACGATGATATCCGCTTCGTGTTCATGAAGGGTCCTGGCGATCTCCCTGCCAAACGCCCCTAGCCCGATTAATACAAACCGCTGGTTGTTATCCATAATTATCCGACCATTAAATTTATTTCCGGGAAATGGTAGCCGTTGTCCGAGCGTTCTTCACTCATGGCAACCGCAAAGGTAAAAAGTCCTATCCTTCCGGCAAACATGACGAAAGAAATCAGGAGCTTTCCGATGAAGGAAAGATCCGGGGTGATCCCCCTGGAAAGGCCCACCGTGCCGAAGGCCGATACGATCTCGAACAGGAGGTCGAAAAAGGAATGCTTTTCGGTCAGGGATAGAACGAACAGAACAACGAAAATCAATATCACGGAAACCAGGAAGACGATAAAAGCCCTTCTGACGGTTTTCATGGGAATGGTATTCCAGCCGATCTCGACCCGGTTCTTCCCGATAATAAATGCCCTTACGCTTGCAAGCAGTGTTACCGCGGTGGTCAGCTTGATTCCCCCGGAGGTGGAGTTGGGGGCGCCTCCGATGTACATGAGCAGAAGGACCACCATCAGGGTGGGGATGGCCAGTCCCCCTATGGAAACGGTCGAGAACCCGGCTGTGCGGGAGGTGATGCTGAGAAAGAAGGCCTGGATCACCTGTTCTCCAAACTTCTTATCAGGTTCTATGAAATAGATCGAATTCGCCATAGTCAGTTTTTTTAGACAATGAATGCCTAAAAATATAAAATGATATCATTCGATAATCAACATCTTGTAATTATCGTGGAAAATTATTATTGCTTTATCTTCAAATGTTGAAATAACATCTTATAAATAACAATCCCAAAGGCAATGGTTACGTTCAGGGATTGTTTTATCCCAAACATCGGAATCTCAACAGCACTGTCTGCAAGTTCTACTATTTTTTCCTGAATTCCGAATACTTCATTCCCAACCACCAGACAGGTCGGATATTGATAATTAACTTCCCAGAAAGGTTTACTCTCCCGGGTATGCTCCAAAACTACAATCTGCACATCCTTCTTTTTCAATGATTCGATCACCCCAATCGGGTTTTCCTGATATTCCCAGGGAACGCTTTCTACCGAACCCAACGCGGTTTTATCAATTTCCCGACGGGGTGGTTGTCCGGTAATTCCGGTTAGGTAAAGTTTTTCCAACCGCACCGCATCAGCCGTCCGGAAGATAGAACCGACATTATAGAGACTTCTGATATTATCCAGAATGGCATAAATGGGATATCTCTCAACCTTATTAATATTCTCCGGTGCAATCCGTTGCGAAGTTATTTCTTCGTAAGTCAATTTTTTCATACCCGCTCCAACAACGCAACCGATTCAATATGATAAGTGTGGGGAAACATATCCACCGGCTGAACTTCCTTCACCTGATAATAATCTTGCATCAATTTTATATCCCGGGCCATGGTGGTGGGATTACAGGAGACATAAATTATTTTTTGCGGCCGCTTTTGCACAATGGCCTGCACAACGTCGCCATGCATACCGGAACGAGGCGGATCGCAGACAATAATATCCGGCTGGTCCTGCCTGGACATCAAACTCTCACGTATTTCCCCAGAGACAAATTCACAATTTTTGACACCGTTTTTTGCGGCGTTTTTGTAAGCGTCCTTCACCGCACTGTCCACAAGTTCAAAACCGATAACCTGTTGTACGGATTTCGCCAAAAACAGAGCAATAGTTCCGGTGCCGGCATAAAGATCCCAGATAATATTATTTCCTTTCCCTGCGAATTTCTGCACCAATTGATAAAGGTTTACTGCCTGTAATGGATTGGTTTGAAAGAATGAATTTGCCGAGATTTCGAATTCAAAGTCACCAATGGTTTCGGAGATGCTGTTTTTCCCGGATAAAAGATACTCTTCTTCCCCAAAGGCGATCTGGGCAAAGCGGGGATTAATGGTGTTCACCACGCTCACTACTAGGGGAAAGTTGCCAACTAAGGCTCGAGCGAACGGAACCAATAATTCCAGAGCAGGTGAGAAGGTAACTATATTGACCATATAGTTATTTTGCGAGAATGATTTGCGGATCGCCAAAAAACGAAGCAAACCCTGGTGTGTTTTTAAATTGAAAACCGGTAATTGAGCATCCCTAACAAAGTTCTGGCTGAAGGAAAGTATCTGGTTCATCAGATCATCCTGCAGCCAGCATTTCTCGATATGCATAATTCGGTCGAATGAACCTGGAACATGCAACCCAAGGGCAAAGTCTTTCTTAATTTCCGGATCCGATAATTCCTCCGGAGTTAACCAGCGACTATCAGTAAAGGAAAATTCCATTTTATTCCGGTAGCCAAAGACTAAAGGTGAAGGGATGGTTGGATGGACAATTTCCGGATTTATTTTCCCGATATGCGCCAGACTTTCCAGAACCTGCTCCCGCTTAAACTGGCATTGCTGTACATAATCCAGGTTCTGCCATTTGCAACCGCCACATATGCCAAAATGGGAACAGGCAGCCGGGATTCGCAGTGGAGAAGGTTTTATAATCCTTTTTATCCGGGCGTTAATAAAGTTCCGTTTTATCTTTTTGATCTGAATAATGGCCCAGTCTCCGGGGAGACCACCCTCCACAAAAATTACCCGATTATCAACCCTGGCCAAACCCTGACCACCAAAGGCTAATTTTTCAACTTCTATTTCCAGTTCCTGATTTCTCTTCATTTTCCGCGGAAAGATAATGCGATGCAGTCAATCAATCAACCGAATTTTTACCCTGTGCGTTACCGGAATTTAAAAATATCAAGGGGATGGAAAACTCCGCCC
This sequence comes from uncultured Calditrichaceae bacterium, assembly GCA_964452045.1. Lineage (GTDB taxonomy): Bacteria > Calditrichota > Calditrichia > RBG-13-44-9 > RBG-13-44-9 > CAYVKM01. The sequence goes on along the minus strand of CAYVKM010000100.1, from coordinate 10,195 downwards.
CCTTGAATTTCATCATTTACGCAACAGCTTGTTCGACTTCCCGGGTTAGTTCGCCATTTAAGTAAGCTTCATAAGCCGAGAGATCCAATAAACCATGTCCGGAAAGATTAAACACGATTGTTTTTTCTTTTCCTTCTTCCTTGGCCTGTACGGCGGCATCTATGGCTGCTTTTACTGCATGGGAAGATTCGGGAGCCGGAATGATTCCTTCGGAACGGGCAAATAGCAACGCCCCATCAAAAATTGAGATCTGGTCCAGTGCTTTTGCATTAATCAAACCATGATTCAGCAGCGCGCTGATGATTGGGGCAGATCCATGGTAACGCAATCCCCCGGCATGGATGGTAGGCGGTATAAAATCGTGTCCCAGCGTGTGCATTTTCATCAGCGGCGTCAAACCGGCATTGTCCCCAAAATCGTACTCGATTTTTCCAGCAGTCAGGGTCGGGCAGGAAGAAGGTTCGACAGCCACAATATCAATATTTTTACCGGCAATTTTATCCCTGACGAAAGGAAGCGCCAAACCGGCGAAATTACTGCCCCCACCATGACATCCGATGATGACATCGGGATAATCTCCGATTATTTTAAACTGCTCCATCGCCTCCTGCCCGATAATTGTCTGATGCAGCAGAACATGATTCAACACACTACCCAACGAATATTTGTTATGTTCGTTCTGCAGTGCTTCCTCAATCGCTTCTGAGATGGCAATTCCCAAACTTCCGGGACAATCCGGATCCTGTGCTAATATTCGCCTGCCCGCTTCCGTTCTGTCCGAAGGTGAAGGATAAATTTCAGCCCCGAATAGATTCATCATGGTTTTCCGATAGGGCTTTTGCTCATAACTTACCCGGACCATATAAACCGTGCATTCCATCCCGAATTGGTGGCAGGCAAAAGCCAGTGAACTGCCCCACTGCCCTGCCCCGGTTTCAGTGATCAGCTTCTTTGTACCGGCCATTTTGTTATAATAAGCCTGGGCCAGGGCGGTATTCGGCTTGTGACTGCCGGTGGGAGAAACCCCTTCATGTTTATAGTAAATTTTCGCCGGGGTTTTAAGTAACTTCTCCAAACGGACTGCCCTGATTAAAGGGGTTGGCCGATACAGGGCATATGCTTCGCGCACCGCAGCTGGTATTTCTATCTCCCGCTGTGGACTCATCTCCTGTTCGATTAAGGCCATGGGAAATATCGGAGACATATCATTCGGTGAGATCGGTTGTTTTGTCCCCGGGTGCAATGGTGGATCCATGGGAAAGGGCAGATCAGCTAAAATATTGTAATAATGGGTGGGGATTTGATTCTGTTTTAATAAAATTTTGTCCTGCATTTTCTTCTCCTTACGGTAATATTTTGAAAATAAAAAACCCGCTGGACTTTAGGGCAGCGGGTTCACTTTTATTATAAATAATTTATTTACGGATTAACTATACTTCACCCACCACCAATGCAGGCACCACCACCAGCAAAGAGAATTGTGGGTAAAGTTGATTTGCATAAGATTCTTCCTAAATATTGGATTTAAAATAATATAAAATTGTTTAAATGCAAGTATTTTTTTACTGAATTTTCTGACCAACAACCCGACAATAATTGGTGGAAAGGAAACAAAAAAGCCTTGATTTATTTGCGAATCGTGGTTATTTTTGCCGTGCTTTTTCGGTCTTTTAAAATTTTGTTCAGAAGGAGAGGTGGCCGAGTTGGCTTAAGGCGCTCGCCTGCTAAGCGAGTGTAGCGGCACAAACCGCTACCGAGGGTTCGAATCCCTCCCTCTCCGCTACCAATGGGAGGGCTAGTCCTAATTGGTAAGGCAGCGGTCTTGAAAACCGCCGCGCGCAAGCGCTTGGGGGTTCGAGTCCCTCGCCCTCCGCATTATTTCATGAGGGGGTGTTTATAAGCGAGAGATCAACAGATTTCTCGCTTTTTCATTAATATACCGGCATTTTCAAATGCAAATTAAATCATACAATGCACCCGCGAAACTCACCAACAAGTTGACCTGATATCATATTTTGATCATTCTTTTTGTATCACCAGACTTTGGCTCAATTTTCTGATAAAGGATGTTTGTATAACTTTTTAAAGTCTTTATTAGTAAAGCAGCGGTCTTGCCACAAAGTGGTCCCTGACCGGAAAAACCGCCGTGCGCAAGTCACGCCTGCAGGCGAATCCGGCTTTTTACGGGAGCTTGGGGGTTCTCTGCCTGGATGCTATGGCAGACAGGCCTGCCTGGCTGGTTTTAACGGCAGACAGGGAGTCCCTCGCCCTCCGCCATTTTATCATGAGGGGGTGTTTATAAGCGAGAGATCAGGTGATTTCTCGCTTTTTAACTTTATTGATGTATTGGATTAACTAGAAAGGGATATCAGCTATCAGGTCCCGCTTAACATGAAAAAGACTTTCAGCGCGATCCCTGCAGCGATGTAGGCCAGGATTAATCCAATTGCCCTTATCATCATCTTGTTTCGATGTTGAATCATGATGAATGAGGCAATTGCCATGTTTATGGAAATGATTAAGTAAATTACAACCAACCTGAACCTGCCAAATTTAATTCAAATTGAAATTTCAAATAGCGTTGTTAATAATAACTGCATTAACGAAGCGATTTGTGATAATGATCCGCAAATTCCAAATTATTTTTTTGAGATAAAAAAACCTGCCCGGTTTTTGACCGGGCAGGTCAGTGTTTGCTTGTTTAATAATGATCAGATACTTTTACCGTTCAGCCAATCCTGGAAGGCCTTAAAGGAATAATCCCTGCCCAGAAAATCCTTCACCAGATCAGCCGCATCTTTGGAACCGCCCGGTTCCAGAATAGTCTTCCGGTATTTTACCGCAACCGCCGGATTTTCTAATCCATCCTTCTGAAACACGCTGAATAGATCTTTGGCAATCACTTCTGACCACATATAAGTATAATAAATCGCCGAATAATCAACCAGATGTCCAAAGGAAAGATACATATAAGTCCCATCAACATAAGCGAAAGGCGTATATTTTTTCTGTAATTTTTTCATTAAGTTCAAAGGTGTAAAGGATTTGGCATCCCGGTTATAAAAGTTTAATGAAACTGCGGCATAGAACATCTGTTGTTCAACGTTCAGTCCCATACTAAACATACGTGACCGGTTCATTTTTCGAATAAGGTTATCGGGAATGGTTTCACCAGCTTTATTAACCGCAAAAGTTTTCAGCACTTCGCCATTCCAAACCCATTCTTCGAACAAAGTAGAGGGCGCTTCTACAAAATCCCATTCTGTGCTGATGCCGGACAAAGAATACCAGGGCTGATTTCCGGCAAAGATATGATGAAGCAGATGGCCGAATTCATGGAAGAAGGTAGAAACCTGATCATGTTCCATTAAACCCTCAGTGCCATCGCCACCGGGAAAATTGCACACCAGTACGGCTTCAGGCGTCTGCACACCGGAAATACCGGTAACCATTTGGGACATCATGGCATGTTTGAATTTATCCTGTCTGGGATGCATATCAAGGTAAAAGCGGCCAACCAAGGTATTTCCATTCCAGATTTCGTAAGCTTCCACACTTTTATCCCACACCGGTACATCTATTTTTTTGTATTGAATATCATACATCTTGCTGGTAAGAGCGAATAATCCATCCTTCACCCGGTCGTAGGGGAAATATTGTCGCAGTTCCTGAGAATCAAAATCATACTTCTCTTTCTTCACGGTTTCAGAGATATAGGTTTTTTGCCAATCCTCCACCCGCTGGGCAGAAGGCATATCCTGGTGCAAACGTGCCAGTAATTCCTGATAATCATTATCCGCCCGATTTGAGGCAACTTTGGTAACCTTATCGATAAAATCCTGAGCCGCTCCGGGATTTTTGATCATTTTATCTTCGGTAACATACTGGGCATAATTTTTATAACCCAGTAGCTCCGCCAGTTCATACCTCTTATCGAGCATCTGTTCCAGAACATTCTGGTTATTCGGATAACCTCGTCTGCGAAATTCTTTGTAAAGCGCAAACCGATCCTGATCAGATTTTGCATAGGTCATAAAAGGAATATAGTCTGGATAATCTGTAGTAATTTTGATTTTACCATTCTCGTCCGGTTGATGGTTATCAATGTAATCCTGCGGTAAACCTTCCAGTTCATCTTTTGAATCCAGAAGAATATACCGGACATCCTCCCGGATATTTTTGCTGAAATCCTGCCCGATTTTGACTAACTCTTCATTCAGGGCTTTGATTTTCTCTCTGGTCTGGGGATCTTTATCGACACCCGCCCGACGGAAATTTCGTAAGGTCAGTTCCACGAACCGTTTGGTCTTTGCATCCACTGTAGATACATCCACTTTGCTTATTAAATCGTATACCGGGCGGGACAGGTTTATATCGGTGACCAATTTGGAGAAATCCTGCTCGCAGACCGCCGCCACTTCTCTCACACCCGGATCCGGATGAACAGCTTGATAAACACTGGACAAATTGTAGCTTTTATCCATGTTGATCCAAATATTGTTATAGGGTACCAGGACTGTTTCCACAGTAACCAGTCCCTGATATTTTTCCAGAGCCTCAAAAGCGGATTTCGCCGCGTTTAAATCTTTTTCACATTGTGTCTTAAAAGCCACCGCTTCAGAACTTAAATCTGTTGTCTGGTCACTTACCTGTCCGGCAAATCCGGGTGACATAACACTAAAAATAAAGATGAACAGTAAAATTAGCACAGTGTACTTGGGGATCATCATTCCTCCTTTTGCGTTAGATAAAAATAATTTTCCAAAGACAGTATAAATGTGACGGAAAAGTCAACTGAAAGTTTCATCCGTTTTAAAATTGACCACAATCTTTTTTGAATTTTATCATATCCGTTCTAAATTTGATGTTAAATCGTAGTTACGTCAATTCATAACTAGAATTACCTCATTTGTTTTGAGTAAAAATTATTTACGGAAAAATCTTTGATGTCTAAACCAAAGACCGGAATTACCAGCCAAATTATTATAGAACCAGCAAAAGTCAATCCCTACCTGGAAAGATGGACTAGCTGGAATGCTGTTTTTATTCTTTCAGCTACGATAGTCAGTTTTTATTACCGAAATCTAATACCACTAACTCTCATTTCTTTTTTTACTTTTTCAAGTCTTGTGTACTTTGCAAAACGAGCCAATCCCACAATTCCAATCCTAAATCCAGCCAACTTGCTGACCGGGATTCGTTTTCTTGCCGTCCTGATCATCGCCGGTTTTTTCTATCATATGGAAGACTATATAATTGCCGGGCTTGGCTTATCGATTCTCATCGCCGATGGAATTGACGGAAAACTGGCCAGGTCCTCCGGAAAGAGCTCCGCTTTAGGCGAGTACTTCGATAAAGAAACCGACGCATTATTTTTGCATGTCCTGGCAATGGCTGCTATTTTTAAAAATATGGTCTGGCCCTGGATAGTTATTCTTGGTTTGCTACGTTACCTGTTCGCTCTTTTTCTTTATTTCAAACCAAAAGGAGTCCGGAAAGAAAGACGATCCCGGATCGGCAGATACATCTTCGTCCTGGTCATTCTGGCGCTTCTTTCCCTTTATATTTTACCCCGGGAAATATCACAATCAGCTGTAGTACTGACCGGTATTTTATTGCTCTATTCATTTGGAAACGATTTTGTATGGATACTTACCAAAAAATAAAAATTAAACTGAAATCGCTGCAGAAAATTCCGGCATTTTTTTGGTTGTCGCTCATTTTATTGAATATGTTTCTCTTACTACCGGCCATGGTTTTTTATCCCGGAAGCATCCAGGTTATTCCGATTCCACCCCTGCACACCGCCCGCGGCTGGTACGATACATTGGCATTTTTCTTCCGCCGGGAAAATCAGGATTTCTTTCGGATCGCCGTGGATTACTATCTTATCCTAACCGCTATACTTCTGCTCGGCCAAGTGAAATGGTCAACGCTTCTGCGCCGGATTTTATTGTCGATATATCTATTTCTACTCATTTACTCAGCCTACGATGCAGCCATGTTTTTAATATTTGGGGAGCATCCAATTCTTTACAACGATATTCTCCTTTTACTGGGAGCAATATATCTGATCATCGATATTTCTTTTACCAAAATGTTTCTGGGAATTGCCGGGATTATATTAGCTACCACTATATTATTTCTATTCATTCCATATCTTTTCAAGACTGTGTATGACGGTTTAATAAAACGCCGTCATTCCAAAAAAATAGTATGGTCCGGTATCTTTATCTGGCTATTTATCGGAGCAATGACCTTCTGGTTTCGTTTTCAGGATTACCGTTCCATAACCCGCTGGGTCGCGCCAAAACTGTTTGCCAATATCAGCGAGTCAATAAAAGTCCGTGATTTTCTAAATACCATTAGAACTGAGCCGATTGATTCAACCTATTACCATTATCCCAAGGTAGATTTGATTAAGCCTCCCAATATTTATCTCATTATGATTGAATCCTACGGAAAGATCCTAACAGACGATGAAGATCTAAAAAAATTGTATCAGGAATACATCAGTCAATTTTCGGAGAGTCTTCAACTCCACAAGATCTATGCCGCAAGCAATTTCAGTCTCTCGCCTATATTTGGTGGCCGTTCCTGGTTGAGTGTAGGAACAGTGATCAATGGCATCAAAATAAAGGATCAGGCAGTCTATTCCTACCTGATCAACCGGGTAAAAGACTATCCCAGTCTGGTTTATTTTCTAAAAGGTGAAGGTTACAAGACATATTCCCTGCAGCCACTAAACCGGGAACGTCCGGGTTATAAATTAAATAATTATGAACAGTTCTATCAATACGACACTTATATCAATTTTCAGGATCTGAATTTCGATGGGCCCGCCTTTGGATTTCGGAATGTCCCGGACCAGTATTCACTGAATTATGCCCATCAGAAATTTTTAAAGGAGAGTGATGAACCTTTCTTTTTATTCTTTATGACGGTGAGCTCCCACTCTCCCTGGATTGATCTGCCGCCCTACCCGAAAGACTGGCGTGATTTAAAAAATCTTTCTATGGCTCATATTGAAAAACGCTATGGCGAAACGAAAGGGAAAATCAGGGAAACGCTATCCTCTCACTACACCAGCGGCTTTGCGGCCACTAATTATGCAAAACATATTTTTTATGAATTGGATTTTCTACGGGATTTTATCCTGCACCAGGCAAAACCAAATGATATCTTCATTATCATGGGAGATCATCAACCACCATTGGTGATGGAAGAACAGATGAATTTTTATACGCCAATCCACGTGATTTCCGGGGACAGCACATTCATCAGTCAGTTTAACCATTTTGGTTTCCGGGAAGGTTTCAGCTTTCCATCCGATTCAACCGATTTCATTAATCATGAAGGGATATATTCGATGCTGGCCCGGACACTAACCTTGAGATATAGTCAGACAGAACCAGATTCCTTGCCCGCTTATCAACCAAAGGGCGTTCCACTTTCTATTGTCAGGTAATATGATGAAAAAAATATTAACCACCAGAGAGGTTTCATCCCAGAATGAGATACAGCAATTCTTTGAGGAATCGGCTCAGGATTATCGGGAGCAACATGGCCATTCGCACAAACTCCTCAATTACCGATTAACGCAGGTTTTAAATGCAGTGCAAATTAGACAAGATGATACAATCCTGGATATTGGTTGTGGCACTGGTCATCATCTATTTGCCCTGGCAAATAAACTAGGGATGGGTATCGGTATCGATTTCTCTGAAAAAATGATTCAAAATGCGCAGGATAAGCTGGCACAAACGGAGCTGAAAAACAAACTTCACTTTCAGGTCGACGACGGTCAAAAATTATCCACCATAAAGGATAATTCAATCGATGTGGTGATGTGCATCGGTTCCTTCGAACACATGCTGGATAAAAAGCAGGTCGCTCAACAAATTTTCAGAGTTTTAAAGGAAAATGGCAGAACGATAATTCTTACCCCCAATGGGGATTATTTCTGGTACAAAAAGCTGGCACCCACATTGGGGCTCCATACAAAGCATTTATCAAGCGATACTTTCATGGGTCGAAACGAATTAAAAAAATTGTTTCAGTCCGCTAATTTCAATTTAGTTAAAATTTCTTACTGGACCTTTATTCCCAGGGGAGATATGAACCGGACTCTGGCAAATTTTCTCCAGTTGCTGGACATCGTTGGCAAATTCCTGAAAATCCCTGTCTTCCGTGGGGGGATAATTGTTTCTGGAATGAAACCTGGAGAGCAGTAATAATTCCACTTTAAGATTTCGCAGCGATGTATACCTTGTAGTTGACCATTTTTTCAAGATATAATCTCTGCAGAGCAAAACCACCCAACTGTATCCGGAGATAAGATTTAATAAGAGAGATCGGAATAAATTTAATCAATCGGTTAAATAGTCTGATATTTTTCTCAATTTTTTCTGGTTTAAGCAAGTTTACCTGTTTGGTTAGATCCAATTTATTTAAAACACTCAGGCCGGAGCCCTTTATGGCATCCAGAAAATCTGATTCAGTCCAGATATTATTTAGCAACCAATATTTCATCAGACTCTGAAAATGGATGTTACTTTTTGCCTCGGAATTTTCGAAAACATCATCCACAATAATCAACTGACCACCGGATTTAAGGGAACGGGATAGATTCTGAATAGAGACCTTCAGATCGGAACTATGGATCAATGACTCAACCGCAAGGATGGCATCATATTTTTCTTCAATTGGATCATTATAATCCCGCAAGTAAAATCGACAGACTTCTGATAAGCCTCTTTTTTCCGCTGCCTTTTCCGCAACTCGTTGTTGAACTCTGCTGATGGTATAGCCATCGTAATGACCCCCCGTTTTTTCAAACCAGTGAAAAATCATCCCACCAAAACCACAACCCGCATCAAGAATGTAAGGTCGGGCAGGAAGTTCTACTATATTTAGCAGCAAATCATTGAGATAAGCAGCATCTTCATATTTCCGGTATTTGACTCTCTGGCCAGCCGGAATTTTCAGACGTTTATGTGCATTGAGTGAGGCAAACCTGTTTCCGTATTTAAGAAGGTTCTGAACAAGTGTCCCCTTTGAAAGATCATCATATAATTCGGCGATTGAGTTTAATTTGGGGGCCATATTACACACCTAATCCGGAAATTATTTACTTGAAGGCGATGCTTGTTTTAGCAGAAAAATAAATTGATGGGCAAATTGAAGTGGGATTATTCTTTCGATAAGTTTTTGCATCCTGGATGATAACGATCCATTTCCGTTTAATAAGCCGGTAAAATTTTTCAATCGCCAGTCATCCCGTTTTAAATCCAGAATTTGAAAATTATTGCTAATAAACAATTTTTTCCAGTAATTAAGTGGATAAGCATTCTCGTTGCCAGGATTAGCTTTATATCGGGATTTTTCCAGGATTTGCCAATACAGGGTACGCGAATTGGGGACCATAATGCAGAAAATGGCCTCATTCTTTGCGACACGCTGAATCTCAAAAATTGATTTCTCCACTTCAGTAAAATGCTCTAAAACCCCGATCAGGGTAATGTAATCAAAATACTGATCCGGAAAAGGGAGACTGCCTGCACTGGTCAGAATAAGTTCGGATGCCGGAGAAATTGATTTCGCCAGCTTCAAAGCTTCCAGGGATAGATCAATTCCAAACGTGGATAAACCATTTTTTACAGCAGCCTGCAACACCCAACCCGGTCCGCAACCAATATCGAGAAGTCGCCTGCCGGATTTTACCTGTAAAAGTTCTATAAATTGATCATATGCCCGGGAGGGCCGCATACTGCGGATACCCTTATTAAGGTACTCCTGGTTAAACCAGCTTTGAATCGTGTTTTGGTTTATATCTTTGCGCATCACTCTTCCAGAACAAATTGAATCAGGGTAATTGGTGTGAGGTTATAAAATTATTTAGAAAATATTTTAATTTATGTATCGATGTTTCCCAACCGGAAAATTTACCACTCAAGGTTTGACTCATGCGCCCAAAACTTTGTCTTAAACCAGCATCTTGGATCAGTCTTGCCAATCCCTGTTGAAAATTATCCCGGTTAAAATTGGCAACCAAGTACCCATTTTTTTGGTGTTGCACCAGTTCCGGTAAGCCTCCCACGTCTAGTGCCAGAATAGGCAAACCGGCCGTCATGGCCTCCATAGTAACCATACTGCAGGATTCAAATTGAGATGGTAGAACAAAAATGTCGCTCTG
>CAYVKM010000099.1:0-13382 GCA_964452045.1 uncultured Calditrichaceae bacterium | reverse complement strand
AATAAATCGGACAAAATTCCGCTCCATCTGGAGGGGACGAATTTTCAAATAAAAGTATGGGAAGCTCTTTTGAGGATCCCGACGGGTCATCTGGTTTGCTATGAGGATATTGCCCGGCTGATCCACCAGCCGCGAGCAGTACGGGCAGTCGGTCAGGCAATTGCCAGGAATCCAATCAGTCTGCTTATTCCTTGCCACAGAGTGATCCGGAAAATGGGAAATTTTGGTAATTATCAGTGGGGTAGCACCCGCAAAAAGATGCTGATTGCCTGGGAAGCCAGCCAGAGAAATGGGTCTAACAATCCCTGATAAATTTAATTACCCGCAAAATCTGAACATCAAAGCTCACTGAATGCTTTATTTTATTGTCTCTGAAGTTTTTCATTAAAAAAATGTGATATTCTTCATAGCAATTTTAATGATTTTCCCCTAATTGTCGAAAATTTTTATCTATCACTTTTATCAGGAAAGGAGATTCATATGAAATTTGGGTTGTCGCTCATATCGGTTTTTATATTTTCAGGTTTGCTTCTGGCCCAGTCAAATACTCTGGATAACGTGCATCTCTTTCAGACTTTTTTACAGGATGCAACTATTTCTACCACTCCTTATGGGGAAGGTGGTTTATCCTACTCCGACTACGATTATGCCAGCATATTCGATATCGGTGTCCAGGGTGGGTATCCTATAAATCCTCAGATCGAAGTTAATGCCAACTGGGGATTCGTCAACTTTAGCCCGGATGTTGGTGATGGACAGTCCGGTCTAACCGATCTGGCACTTGCCGGAAGATATTTGATCACATCTGAGGAGTATAAAATTACCGCAGGCGGATTAATCACCTTACCGATTGGGAGTAAGGATGTCGGTCAGAACAAATTTAATTTTGGCGGATTCGGTGCGATCCGATATCCCCTGCAAAACGGGATGGTAATAACCGGTGTAGCAGGACTCAATTTTCTGGAAATGTCTACATTTGAATACAATGTTGCCACGGGCGAGACCAAGGAGAAATCCGAACACAAGGCATCGCTGTTGTTAAGCCCGGGTGTAATCTATCCGGTGAATGAACAGTTTCATATTGTGGGAGAACTCAATTTTCAAACGAAAATCGATTGGGCACTGCTTTCCGGTGGAGTGGATTACACTCTAAAAATGGGAAGTAAAGTTCGCGGGGCAATAGGTTTTGGCCTGGATAATGGCGCCCCGGATGTAATGATAATGGGAAGTTTCCTGCATTTTTTTAAATAAATGAATTGACTTTGATTAATTGAAAAAACCCCCGACTCGTTTTGGCGGGGGTTTTCATTTTATCACTAAAATCTATTGTGTCACAATTTCGTAGATGGTATCATTCCATTCAAACTGAATTCTTTCCCCCAGGGAAAAGATTTTTTGGATTTCCGGTTCTTGCTCACCCAATTTAAAATAATCATCACTAAATGCTATAATCGATTTCTTGGACCCGCTTTTGTTTTCCAGACCAACCTCTCGCCAAATTCCTTCCTGCAGACGGAATGTTTTACTTCCAATTCGCCGGATGGTCATTATCATTTCCGATGGTTTATCAGCTGTAGCCATCTTTTTCCGGATACGGCTGCTCATTACTGCTCCTTTACCGGAAGAGGTTGCCGCAGGCATGCTCTGGGAAATTAAAGCATCGTAAAACACCGATGAACCAACGCTCTCTTCATCTTCTCCGGCTTTCTGATCCCGTAATTCCCGGGCAGATTCCAGCCTCAAAATGGTTGTATTCGTGCTTCCGCGGGCGATTTGATTCTGTACAAATGCCAGTTCCTTTTTTTCCTCGGTAACCAGATATGAGGTATACGGTGTCACAATCCCGAATTCCAGGCCCAATTTTTTTATACTTTCCACCAATTCGGGATTTTCCCCGTTAAACCGGATCTGATCCAGCAAATGATCTACTTTTCTATTTGCCCACAATTTACTGATAAATTCATTCTCCCGATTCCGTTGCTCCAATTCAAATGAATAGGAAAATTTCTTTGGATGTCCCGCCTGGTTTCCCTGCAGGGTTATTTTCAGGTCGCCGGGATTATGGTATCTGCCAAAAATCGCAATCCGATCATCCTTGAAAACATCCGGGAGGCTTTGTGGGTAGATATCATAAAGATTGGATGAATCAAACTTAATTTCAGGATTGGTTAATACCGGTTCGGAAATTTTAGCAAAAAATCCCGAAACACTTTTTTCCAGGTTCTCACCCGGCTTGATATAATTGACACTGCCATGATTTTCCTTGCTCATCTTGTCCAGTAAAAATGTGTTTACATCATAACCCACGCCAAAACAAAATATTCTGACATCATTTTTATTCTCTTGCCGGATATTCCGTAAAATTTGAGTTATGTCTGTCTGCCCTTCGGTCGGTAGTCCATCGGTTAGTAAGATCAAAGTGGTCAGACGCTCTTTATTGGATTCTGCCAACTGCAACCCGCGCAACAGTGCCTCATTTAGATTGGTTCCCCCGGAGGCTCTCATTTTTTCGATAAAATAGGTGGCATTCTCCTTTCGTTCTTGCCCGGCATAATCCAGTGCACCCTGGAAATTTTGAATTGACGAACTAAAATTAACAATATCGAAGCGATCTTTTTCCGATATCGCATTCACACAAAATTTCAGCGCACCCTTTGCCTGCTCAATCTTCTCACCCTGCATACTTCCCGAGACATCAATAACGAAAATGACATCCTGTGGTATGGGAGGTTGATCCAATTCTCCGATGCTGGGAGACGCCAGCAAGAGGAAATACCCATCCTGATCCGTTCTGGGTCGGAAAGTGAGCAAAGTTCCGTTTATTTCCTGACTGCCCAGCGAATAATACAGAACAAAATTTTTATCACCCTCCATATTGGTTTGTTCAACTGATATCTGGGCCTTCCCGTCGCCTCTTCGGTTTACCGATATATTATGACTTGGACTGTAGATATTGGCAATTGGAGCTTCCGCCTCAATATCAAGACTCAGATGAAATTTTTCGATGCTTCCTTCCCCACTTTGGCGAATGGGTAACTCAAAAGAAAATGTCCCGGATTGTTTCTGAAGTATCTCCGAATAGGCCACTTCAATTTTCCTGTCCTGACCTGCTGCGATGGGAAAAATATGGGTCTTAAAAAGTCCATACCCGGCATATTCCATCAGGGCCGGATCCCGCATACGCCGGACGATATCATTATAAACTTTCCGCGCTTCTGCAGCGTCGAGGATTTGTCCCTGGGTCTTTTTTCCGTCGATATACAGATGAAAATCATACACCTGGGCACCAGGCTGGAGGGAGAGCAGGTATTCTCCTTCCAGATTTAAAGACGATTGATTCCGGAAGACCTGTTCTAAAATAACGTTTGCCACACCATTTTTCAGATCAATGCGGGCATCCACATTCTGCAGTTTAACTCCTTTGTCCCGTAATTTAAATTCGGGGTGAGAGATAATTATCCTTCCCTGCCCAAATGCAGACAATACCAATACCAGAAAGCTGAACAAAACGGTAGAGAATTTCATGATGAACCTCCTTATTAAAATATGTGTTTATGATTGGATAAACTTGATTTAAACTTTCCATAAAACTAACTTTCATTATGATGACCAGATTTTTATTTACTTTCTGTCTATTTATGACATTAATAGGTGAAAGGTAAATGCTGAGACTGAAATTATTTCCGGATCAGGATTTTATCGAGCGGATCAAAGCGAACGATCGAACTGTTTTAGGTGAGATATTTATCAGGTTTGAGCATATGATACATCATTATATCACATCGCATGGCGGAGGAAAAGTGGATGCGGAAGACATTTTGCAGGAATCGGTGATTGTTCTCTGGCAAAAGGTAAACTCCGGGAATTTCGAATTGACCTCTAAAATGAGCACGTTTATTATGGGAGTCGCTAAAAATAAATGGATGGCTGAACTTCGGAAAAGAAGCAGGATATCCGGACAGGAGATTGAATATAATTTAGCAGCGGATAATCCAAACATGCTGGAGGAAGTGATCTCTGCGGAAAAAATAGAGACACTGCGCAGTGCAATTGAACTGATTCAGCCAATTTGTAAAAAAATATTATTACTTTTTTATTTTGAAGAAAAATGCCTGGAGGATATTGCTAAAATTTTAAATTTTGCCAACAGCGATGTAGTAAAATCAAAAAAATATCAATGCAAAAAATTGCTGGAAGAAGTATTGAAGAAGCAATTTAATATAACCGGAGGTGATCTTTAATGGATTGTAATTTCATCGAAAAAAATGAAATCCATGAAAAATACCTGCTCCATAAATTAAGCGATGAAGAAAAAAGCGAATACGAGCAGCATATTCGGGATTGTGATCGCTGCCGGAAGGAACTTGAACGTCAACGTCTGATTATTGGCGGAATTCGTAAAATGGGACATGAGGAAATGAAACTGGAAATCAAACGTCAGGTTGAAGAGTATCGCAAACAGACAACTGGAGCAAACTGGACGCTTATCCTTAAAACTGCAGCTGTAATATTGTTTCTTGTCCTGACGCCAGGAATGATTTATTACTATCAGTATTATGCACCCCTTGAAAAACAAAAACAGACTTTACGAAATTCCCAGGCAGAGGGTCGGGCTGAGGAGATCGGCAAAATATCGACCCGTGGAATAGGAAGCCTCGCAGAAAAGGAAATTGTGTCAGAACCAGGTGCGATGGAAGATAAAGAATCTGTCGAAGATGATGCGTCACCAGTGACCATAGCTATTCCCAAGGATAAAACCTTACCAGAAAAGACAACAAAACCAGAACCCGCCATGGAGCAAGAATTATCAGAAGTTCGGGACTTTAGAGCAAGATCCAACATGGAAAAATTAGATCTTTCCAGAAAAAAAATAGAACCACCGCTTTCCCAATCAGGAGCTTCAACATCTGATGAATTGCTCCCACAGGCAGGTGAAGGTCAGGCGATTCCAGGGAAAGGATCAGTGCCCGATAAAATCTTTAGGTATAATATGACTTCGGCTCCTAAATCTCAAACCCGGGATGATATGAGCAGATCTCTATTTTCCCAAACAAATGAGGCCGGTACCGCCTCAAATCTGAGACAACTACAATACTCTTCCCTCAATAATAACATAAATGTGACTCTGGAAAATTTTCCAGTAACTCTGGAGAAGAGAGACAGCAGTGATTTCCCAGATCAATTTCCGGTAAATATTCTAAAAAAGAATCGCACAGAAATCGATATGATCTGGCAGGTGAACCCTTCATTATTCAATATCAATCCGAATGAAATCCAGTTTCAATTGCCGGATTCGAACACACTGCAGTTTTATATTCAGAAAAAATATACCTACCAAATTGATATGAAGAGCAAAAATACCCAGGCAATACTGCAAAAATAGTTCAGTGTTGTCAGTTTAAATTCAAAATATTTCTCATTCCCCCTCCCAATTTGTGATTTTAGGCAAATCTTTTAAATGAATTCCCTTTTATATTTGGCTCAAAATTCATAGTCGTTATATCGAGAATCGGCCTTCCACATAATTTAATAGATTTATGCCAGGGACCTTAATAGTGCACATCAAATGAGTTATTAATTTAAGAATGTAAATTACATTAAAATCCTATAACAAACTAAAACCATAAATTAACAGGAGGCTCTATGATTAATTGGAAAAGTATAATTT
The DNA here is from genome assembly GCA_964452045.1 of uncultured Calditrichaceae bacterium. Taxonomy (GTDB): domain Bacteria; phylum Calditrichota; class Calditrichia; order RBG-13-44-9; family RBG-13-44-9; genus CAYVKM01. Next base: position 7,714 of record CAYVKM010000099.1, on the reverse strand, counting down.
TAATGATGCTTATTATATTTTTACAAATATATTCAAGCGGATTTACATCCGAACAAGGGACCAGGGAACGACGCGCCAAAATTAATAAGCCAATTCCCCCAGCCAACCAGCTTTTGCCATCAAGTCCTGAGAATATTCAAGTGTTACCATTTTTTGATAATTTTGAAAGTGGTGTCGCATCATGGACGTTAGACGGACAATTCAATTTGATTACCAATGCTCAGAATTATAGTGTGCTTAATCCCGGAATTAATCCTACCCTGGTCACGCTGCCCGATAATGGCCATTTACCCTCAGCCTTTAGTGGCAACCATATGTGCTGGTTCGGCGAAACAGCTACCGGTACTTTTATTGGTGCGGATTGGAATACCATTCAACAATTCCCCAAAAATGGCGGTACTTCGGCTGCTGTGCAAATGGGATCATTAATTTCACCGGCGATTGATCTGACCGGAATATCACATGCCCAATTCAGTTTTAGAACCTGGTGGGAAATTGAAGGCGTCGATGTTGATGGTTGGGATTTAATGCAGGTTGAGATATCAACAGATAACGGAATATCCTTTGAACCTATCGGAAGAGGTTTAATTAATCCACTGAATGATGTCGATGGTGAATCCTGGAAACCCTATAGTTCAGGCGGGTTGGGTGAACCTGGTGTTTGGATAAATCAGCTGTTTGACCTGACGCCATGGGTTGGTAATATGATTCACTTGAGATTTCGTTTTGACACAGTTGATGATTTATTCAACGGTTTCCGGGGCTGGTTTATCGATGATGTGAGTATTACCTCGGATCCACTGCCTGCACCGGATATTACCAGTATCGTCCCACCGGTGGCCTTTCCCGATGAAATTGTGAATATCAATGGAAACAACTTTATCAATGGAGCCACTATCGATATAGGTGGAACTGTTGTCTCTGCAGTAATAAGTACTAACCTCGCTCAGATTAATGCTCCATCTTTATCAGCAGGTACTTATGACGTGACTATTACCAATCCGGATGGACAATCCGATACCCAGGTAAATGGATTAACCATCACCAACACTAACCCTCCGTACATTTATTCGATTGATCCAGACTCTGCGGAAGTAGGAACTTCTGTACCCATGACCATCTATGGTGATTATTTTGAGGCGGGATCTATAGTCGATATAGATGGTACTCTCCTTTTGAATCAAACGTTTGTCAACGAATTTACAATTACCGGAAATAGTCCGAATACCTTAACGGTCGGAAATCATACAATAACGGTCACTAACTCAGACGGTCAATACGACCGGATTATTCTGGGATTCCATGTTTATGGTACAACAGCCATCAACGATCCGAGTCAGTCTACCACGCCAAAAAGTTTTTCTTTGCAACAGAATTACCCCAATCCCTTTAATCCGACCACACGAATTGATTTTACCATTCCGGTAACCGGTTTGATCCAGTTAAAAGTGTATAATCTGGTTGGACAGGAAGTAGCAACGATTGTCTCGGAAATCCTTTCGGTAGGTTCTCACTCAGTACAATTTTCAGGTGAGAATTTAAATTCAGGAGTTTATTTTTATCAATTAAAGGCCGGAAAGCAAAGCGAAATGAGAAAATTTATTTTGATGAAATAATGATAATGTCATTCTAAAAAAGACCCCGGTAATTTTTTTGCCGGGATTATTTTTTTTAAAGCGATCTGACAAACATTTTAATCAGAAGCGAATCCTCAGTAAAATTTCGTCCGATCTTTTGCCCATCAATTAATCGCAAATTGTCGATGACATTAAATTGATTGAACAAGCCTTCCTGCAATTGTGGTAGAGATTCCTGTGTTAATTCAGATTTATGAAATGTAGATAATTTTTGTATTCCCATGAAAATAAATATCAGCAGTACTGCCGCACTTAAAATCTGATACACCGGTATGCGAATTTCCAAGACCCCTCGGGCGGTGGACCACATCCTATAAAATAAAGATGCTCTTTTCTTCCTGGAGTTATGCAAATACGCCAGTAAATTTCTTCGAATTTGGGGAGCGGGTTTCAATTTTAAATCGTCCCCAATAGTCAGTCCATTTTCGATGGCACTCAGCGATTTCCCAAATTCCTGGCAGCTTCTGCATTGACTGAGATGGCTCTCTATTTTAATCTTTATATCTTCAGCAATTTGGTCAGCTTTCATTTCTATGATGAGCTTCTGTATTTGAGAACAGTCTTTACTTAGTCCATTTTTCTTATCTCTCATTGATCTCGACCTCTTTCAATCCTGGATTAAATTCTTTTAATTTAATTGCGAGTTTTTTTGTCATATAAAACAATCTGGATTTAACCGTGCCCTCTTTACAATCCAAAATTTCAGCAATTTCTTTTATTGGCAAATGTTCTTGAAACCGCAAAATAAATGTGCTGTTAGAAATAGAATCAAACTTTTTCAATTCCATAAGCAGGGCGATCATAAATTCATTTTGTTCCACTTGCTCATGCGGGTGTGCATTATTTTGTTCTGCTGAATTAATAATCTGATCGATCTCGATACCGTCCACATGGTTTTTTCTCACTTCCCGGCGCCGGTATTCATTCCGGCACATGTTATGAGCGATGGTAAAAATCCAACTGGAGAATGATCGGTTGCTATCAAAATAATCTGATTTCTCCAGAATCTTTAAAAAAGCGTCCTGCAGAAAATCCTGTGCCTTATCTTCATTACCATTTAACATTCGATAAAAATAATACAAAAGACGTTTACTGTAGCGCTGATACAGTTCATCAAAGGCTGAAGCATCCGTATTTCGAACCTTCACCATTAACTGCTCATCTGTTTGGTGAGCTAATGTTCTGTTCAATAATTTCATCAATTAATATTGATTTCAAACCGCTCGATATAGAACTCTTATGCAATTATAACTATTATAAAATTTGATCTGTAAAAATCTCAAATCCCTTTATTTTGAAATTCTTCCTGAAGTTCTTTTTCATTCCCGGCTTTTTTGGCTATTTGTAGTGTTTGTTCTTTCCATTTCAGGGATCGGTTAGTTTCTCCACTATCCTTATAATGCTCAGCCAGCATCACCATACTCACTACATAATTCATATTCAGCTGAGGCATAAGGCTGGTTGCCAGATAATCTTCACTGTACCAATCATAATCCAGATAATCCAAACGAAAGTTATTTTCCAGATTTTTCTTAATTAAGGCAAAATTGTCCAATCTTTTTTCACTGTACTTATATGCCAAACCGGTAATGTACAGATTATCCTTCAAGGGATTAATATAGTCTTCATAAACGGTAAGCGCAAAATAAACCGGGATTTCCGGATAATTCTTGGAAATGTATTTCCCAAGTCCGGATGCAAATTCTTTAGTTCGGTATTTTGGTAGATCGTCGAAGTTTACTTTTATCTTTTTTTCGGACAGCTTATCTTTGAGATACTGCTCATCCGCCATGATAAGCGAAACATTGAGCACGGTTACATCCGGGCGAATGCCCAGGACTTTTTGCAGGACCCACACCGGATAGGTATCATTATCCCCATTAGTAAACAGAATAGCATTTTTGTCCGTAGACATCAGAACATTATAATTATAGTCGATTAACCCGGGGGCGATATCCTGGCTCTTATACATTTTTTCCAGAAATTCTTCCTGCCTGGCTTTCTGTCTGTGAAGTTCATAATAACAGACAAACTCAGAATAGGTTTCCTTCCGATCCGGATTCAGTTCATAGGCCTTCTGCAAATCGGAAATGTCTTTTATATTCATTTTTGTTTTGTATTTCAGGTAGTGATAGGTAAATGTATTGGGAATTGCCTTTCCCATCTCTTCAATAATATCCCCTAATTTTTCTTTTTTTTCCTGAGTCGATATGGTCTCGGTAAAACGCATATATCGAACTGCATTGTAATAATTTAACCAGGCTTCTTCATTTTGCCGATTTTTATCAATTTCCTTTTTCCACAACTCCGCCTGTTTCATGTACCAGTCATTTGATTTCTGGACATAGATAATACTGTACACCTTTTCAGGTTTCATTGATGTTTGGTTGTCGTTTATGGCCTGACATGCCGAAAAAATAAAAAGTGTCGCAACAATCCATCCGAAAAAATTTAATCTTCTCATGACTAGACTCCTGATTTTCGTTATAACTGTTATAAAATTACTTTCCTAATTTCATTAAATATTACAGCTCAGAAAGAAATACGTTCAAATCCGAATAAAATTTTATAATTTTTTTGCTTCACCTGTAACTTTTCAAAATAACTCCCGTAAACTTTCAACAAATTGTTCAGGAGATTCAAAATGTTTTTAGGATTTTTAAAAGTACTCTTTTACCTGGCCATCGCAATTCCGTTCCTTTATATGTTCTTCGATGTCCTTTTTCAGTTAATGACCGGTATCCATCAACTCTATAAAAATAAAGCAAAACCTGTATTTGTTCAAATTTCTGCATCGCTATTTAAACTTTGAGACTCACCTCCTCCCTCCACACAGCACCTTGCCGGCCCAGGAATTAGGGCCGGTTTCTTTTTATTAAACCGATTTACTCCTGATTGACATTTTCAATTTGATAAAATACTACCGATTTTTTATTTTAAGCCGATGGTAATAAATCGCGGTTAATTTTTAAGTCAACAAAAAGCAGGAAAAACCGAGATGAGCTTTTCAATTTTTTTCAAATTCAGATATTTAAGTTCCCTGGTAATTATTGTTCTCATCGGATTGGGATGTGCCCACAAGAAAGCATACAAGAAAGCCCTGGAATTTGAAAAAGCTGGCCGATACGTTGCTGCCGCAGAAAAGGATTTAGAGGCACTGGATAAAAAATCGGACTTCACCGACGCCCAGGTCCATCTTGAGCAAATTGCTCCCCAGGCTTACCAGGAGCTGTTAAAAAAAGGCGATAACGAAGAGCGAAGTAATCAATGGGTTGAGGCCATTGGTAGCTGGAAACACATGGACCAGCTCATCTCGCGCTTTAGAAGACGTAACATTATTTTACAAACCATTGATATTAAGAGTAGATTAGCGCGGGCAATTAACACCGGAAGAGATTACTACTATAACATAGCCCAAAAATATTTTACCTCCCGGGATTACCTTTCTGCCGTAGATTATTACAAAAAGGTATATATGATTGACGGAGATTATATGGGGACGAAAGACAAAATCTGGGCCTCCTATATAAAACTCGGTGATGCTGAATTACAGTTGAAATCCTACCCTCAGGCCGTAAATTATTATCAGTCCTCATTGGAGTATGCCAGAGACGTCAACAAAACGAATCAATTTATTGCCGAGGCACATTATCAATGGGCAGCGAGTTACGAAAATGAGGGGAAGTATCGGGAAGCCACCGAGACATTTGAGAGAGTTTTACAGATTGTTCCCGGTTACCGGGATGCCTCCCCCCGAAGAAATCAGGTTTATGAGAGAGCACTACAGCGCATTGCTATTATGCCGTTCAGGAATGGTACACCATTCGGTGAACAGTATAGTAATCTGCTAACCGAGGAATTAATCAATAACTGTATAAATGCAAATTTAAAGTATGTCGTATTTATGACCCGATCTAATCTGGATCAGATCATGGAAGAATACAAATTAGCCATGTCCGGTGTGGTGGACGTTTCAAAAGCCTCAGAAATTGGGAAATTGGAGGGAATTCACTTCTTTATTACCGGGAATGTTACCCAGATATCCGAACAAACCACTCGTCCGAGTTTTGCCGAGAAATCCCATGAAAAATCCTATACCGAAAAGGATAGTGCGGGGAATGATATTACCAAAACGCAGACCATTTATTACCGGGAGTACAAGTCCCAAAGGAATGTCCAGATTGCCGCCAGCTACCAGATTGTGGATGTTGAAACCGGAAGATACATCGGTGGGGATAATCTTAAGGAAAATATTTTAGATGAGGCAAACTGGGTACGCTACCAAGGTAGTATTTATGATCTACCCAAAGACAAACAAAAACTGGTTGATGGTGAGACCGAGCCGAAGTCGGCCGATATATTAATCAGTAATGGCATGCGGTCTATCGCCAAAAAAGTAAGCAGTCAAATTCTGGAAAAATTTAAGTAATTCTTGGTAGAGGCAAGCTGCTGTTCAATCCGTAGTCGCACGGCGAACAATTTCTCTGGCCAGTAAATCCAGTGGATCAATAATTGGTAAATCAAAGATTTGATCTTCCAATATCAGCCCAATCTCCGTACATCCGGCAATAATTCCGGATAGATCCGGTTCCATCAATTCCTTAATAATTTTCTGTAATTTGATCCGATTGGTCTTGGTATCTCCTGCGCATTTTACACCGGCTTTACCATAGATAATCTGCATAATTCCATTTTGTTGCTTATCGTTTGGTAGCTTGAGCTGAAAACGTTCCAGATATTTTTGAAAAAGATTTATTGCTAGGGAACCGGATGTAGTTAATAATAAAAATCGGCTATCGAGAGGAAATTGTTTTTCCAGCTTACCAGCGGTTAAAGCCAACATATCTAATACAGGAATAGTGATTTCTTTTCTAATTTCCGGCAGAAAAGTATGGGCAGTATTACACGCTATGGCAATGAATTCTGCACCACCATCTTCCAAAAGCCGGGCAGATTCGATAAGTATTGGCAGGGGTGAAGAACCTTTTCCCAGCAAGTAATCGGTGCGATCTGGTATCCATGGATTGTTATCAACAATCATCCGAATATGATCCTGCTCTCTCTTAACGGGAGTATACTTAACGATTTTATCCATTAAACGGATGGTCGATTCCGGGCCCATACCACCGATGATTCCCACTATTTTTCCCAAGATATTGTTTCCTCGTTGAGAGATGAGAATTGTACCTACTCTTTTGTCATATAATTAATTGTGTACAGGGCCAAATTATTTAAAATGTAGTTCAATTTCCTTACACACAATTTGATCTGCGAGTTCGCTTCTTTTAATGGTAAGATAGAAATTCATCACACCTTCGAACTTTCCTTTTACAGTTCCCGATCCTTGAAAAATATAAGGATGAATCGGTGCATATTCCTGTATTCCGGTAGCTTCATCATCCCGTTTTTCTTCCGGGTTAAAATCAAGAATTTCTATGGTGGCAGGTGTGTAGGTAAATAATTGCCGGCAAATTTCTGCATGATGAGGGTCAAAAACCGAGAAACTAAATCCAAACTCCGCTTTCTTTATCGGTCGTTTTTGAGTCACTAAAATTTCCAGCGAAGGATCGATTTTTTCAATAGCTTCAATAAAATTAGCAACAATACTATCGGGCAGACACAGTTCCGTATAATTTTCCAGAGCAAGCACTTCCTTTACTTTTTCGGTCAGGGTTTCTCTGCGAATCCCAGCCTTACGATGAAAAAAGTGATCGAAGGATTCATTTCGCCCATGCATGAAACCCAGTAAAAAGCCCTTCACAAACATAAAAGGAGCTTTGATAATCAATTCTGTAAATGGAGTCGACATAATTGATCACTCCTCATTTAAATTACTCTTTTAACCTGCACAAGAATAAATCTATTTCCCGCTAATTTAGCCTTAAATAGATTGAGCATCAATGAATCATCACATACATAATATACAAAGATTAGACTTAATATGACTACTACTTATGGAAGGAAGAAGATTAATTAATTCGAACCGATGCTGGATCTCAATGATTAATCACTTTTTTGCCAGTGAATTCAAAACTTCCGGGGCGGTATGGAAGGTGATATCGGGATATCCGGTTCCC
>CAYVKM010000098.1:0-13534 GCA_964452045.1 uncultured Calditrichaceae bacterium | reverse complement strand
TGATTCTATCCCACCCGGAAAGTGAATATGCTGACGATGCGCTTTATGAAATGGCCGGGATGGCCTTTGCCCAGAAGAAATATCAGGAATCATCCAATTATCTGCAGAAAATTCTGGATCTTTATCCCGAGAGCGATCTGATTCCCTACGCCCTGAAAATGGAGGCAGATAATGCTATTGCTCTCAAGGAATATGATAAGGCTCTGCTGGCGTTGAACCAGATCAAACAGGCACCCGAGCAACTCCTCCAGGAAGTTTTATTCAAAAAAGGGTGGTGTGCCTTCCAGTTGGGAGAGTATGCCCAGGCGGCGGAGAATCTTCAGCAGTATGTCCAGAATTATCCCACCGGTGCCCTGACCCCGGATGTCAAGTACTGGCTGGCCGAGGCCTATTACAATCAGGGAGATTATACCAAAGCGCTAACTGCGTATCAGGATTACCTGACCAAATATCCGAACCATGAAAACGCGGTGGACGCCCAATATGGAATTGCCTGGTGCTATTACCAGTTGAATCAGTACGAGAAAGCGATCAGCGCCTTTACTAAATTGAGTCAGCAGAGTAAAAAACCGGAATATCAGGGCGATGCTTCTCTCCGCATCGGGGATGCGCTTTTCGCCCAGAAAAAATGGGCCAGCGCCCGGACAAACTATCAGCGTTATTTGCAGCAGTTCCCATCCGGTAAGGAAAAGGACTGGGCCAGATTTCAAACCGGCATGACTTACTTTAAGGAGGAGAACTTTCCTTCTGCCCGCTCAGAATTTCAGCGGATAATCCAGGATGGTGCCCGGGGAGATTATGATGAAAATGCAAAATATCTGATCGCCCGGAGCTACTTTATGCAAAACGATTTCGACCGGGCGATTAACGCTTATAAAGAGTTTGTACAATCCTACCCCAAGAGTGAACTGTTACCCAGGGTATATTACGAGTTAGGGGACAGTTTTTATAATAAACGGGATTTTCATGCCGCCATGATCTGGTATGAAGATGTGATCAATAAATTTCCCAACGATCCGCTCTCTGGTGAGGCGATCAGCGGTTTGCAGTGGTCGGCCATGCAAATGGGCCAGGTGGACCAGGCATTTAAGGTGGCGGATAAATATATCCAGCAAAATCCATCCAGCCGGTTGAGCCAGGAACTGCTGCTGCGCCGTGGGGATTTTTATTTTGGCCAGAATCAGTTTCAGGAAGCTGTCTATGCCTATCAGAATTTTTTGAGAACGTATCCCGGTTCTTTGCTTTCGCCCAAGGCGCAATACTGGATCGGACTGAGCTATGTAAACCTTGGACAAACTGCCGAAGCCATTCAGGCATTCCAGAAAGTGATCCAGCAGTACCGGGACAGTGATATTGTCCCCGATGCCATGTTCCAGCTGGGTACTCTTTACCGTCAGAATAATGAACTTGAAAATTCCCTGAGTTATTTTAACCGGACTTTGAGCAATACCAGAGGAAAGGCGCAGGATCCATCATTTATCAGCGAGGTGTATTATCAAATCGGATTGACCCATCTCAAACAGACCGATGATGAAAAGGCTAAAATTGCCTTCCGGAAATCGATTGATGTGAGCGGCGGATCGTTCAGTTCCTATCAATCCCGGATCGAGTTGGCCCGGATCCTGGCCAGAGCAAAAATGGATGAGGAAGCGCAGAAGCTGCTCAGCCAGGTTATCCAGGACCGTAATGACGAGCTGGCGGCAGAAGCCCAAAAAGTAAGCGGCGATGTGCTTTTCCAGGCCGGAAAATACCAGGAAGCGGTAACTGCCTATCTCCGGGTAAAATATGTTTACCAGGCTTATCCCACCTGGGTGGCAACTGCCCTGTATAGTGCCGGTAACACCTACGAAAAAATGGGGAAGGTGGAGGATGCCAAGAAAGTGTATAAAGAGGTGGTCAATAAATATCCGGCAGAAAAAATAAGTGAGAAGGCAAAAGAACGGCTGGCGGCTTTATGAGAATATTATTATCTATCTTCGTTTTCCTCGCAGTTTGGGGTCTTTGTGTGATAAGTATTCAAGCCCAGGTCCCGACCGATACTCTGAAACCGCCGCCCATACCGAAACAGGTAAAACCTAAAGAGCTTCCCCAGATCCAGATGGAAGAGTATACCATTGTGGGGCTTTCCCGGATTACTCTCCCCCGGAAGGTGCGCACTCAAATATTTAAGAAGGTGCAGATTGAGTGGTCGCAAAACGAGGCGATTTATCAAAAAGTTTTGCCAGAAATCAATTTTCAGTTTGTCCGGATAAAACCTTCCCTGTTGCGTTTGTATGAATTCCCCTGGCTGGATTCCAGAATATATTACGGTTCTTACAACCTGGCGGGCATTGATGTGAATACCCAGTTTAAGGCCGGTAGCACCCTGCCATATTTTTCCACTAACTTTGCCCGGAGCGACGGGCATTTGGAAAATGCGCAATGGACCAGGGCAGGGATGCAAGCAGGGATTCATACCCGGCTTCACCAGGGACATTTACTGCATCTGGGTACCGACTACCAGACCGTGAACCGCGGTATCTGGAAAGATTATAACATCTACCGGCAAGACTGGGATGCCCAAAATGTCCTGTGGAATTTTTTCGGCAGTCTGGAGCAGGAATGGAGTAACGCTTTTCGCACTTCTCTCGGAGGCACCTATTATCTGGATGATCATGAAAGCGCCTTCAAATATACCGACCGGGGTTTTGATGCTTATGGCAATTTTGAGGCACAAATTCAGGATCTGCATCTGGGTGGAGAAGTCAAGTATCAGCAGAGCAAAATTACCATCGATGATGGAAATCTTAACCTGGCGCCAGCGGATACGGTAAATTTAACCGACTATAAAGCATCTTTGATCAACACCTCACTGTTTCTGCAGCAATCCTATTCATTCATCACCGCCAGGATTGCTATTTTGAGTCAGCGGAGCAAGGAGGATCTAACAACCAGCATGTTGAAAAAGGAAGAGGATAATTATCTTAATCCCCATTTTACCCTGGCCTTTGGTCTGGAGGGAAGAGGAAATGTCTTTCTTAGTTATATGCCGGGAGCCGAATTTTTCCGTTTCCGGAATGCCATCCGGCAACTCCCGTTCAGCGATCTTTCCCGCTGGCGAATCGCAAATTACAGCTCGCGATTTGAAGGTGGTTTGAATGTGAATTATCCCCGGACTTTCGAACTGAATACCGTCGGGAGTTATGCCAAAGCAGAAAGATATCCCGCCATCGTTGCTCCGGCTGATTCCCTCAATGCCATATTTACGCAGGGTGGATATCCCGGCTGGACCTGGGGGGTGCTGGATGAAGCGATTATTCAGGAACTGCGGGCCCGGCTACGTTGGGAAATAGAACCCAGATTCCGGGTCACCGGTTTGTTTACCTACCGGAAAAGTGAGATCAAGAAATATCAACGCTCACCCTTAAAACTGGATGGGAATAAAATTCCCTATTTGCCGGATATGGAGTTCTATGGGGATCTAACCTGGAATTTTTATTTGCGGCATAAAATAACTCTGGCCGCACAATATACCGGTCAGAGATTTGATGACCTATCCAACACTTACAAACTGGATGGTTACTTTTTGTTAATCACCCGGCTGGATTTGCAGATCAATGATGTCTTTGGTTTTTATATGGCCGGAGAAAATCTGCTTGATACCCGATATGATATCTGGCGGGGGTTTCAGGCACCAGGAATTACCGGTCTGGTTGGTTTAAAAATTCGGATGTAAGAGTATATAATGGATGTGAATCCCTTACAAATTTTGTGCGTTCAACTGAGAAATTTATTTTTGAAAAACATTAATATATCCGTTTAAAGGAGGAATGAATGACCCTGTTTTCAGTTCTGGCTAAAGGTGGCTGGTTGATGATATTTATTGGCATTTTTTCTTTAATTGCCATAGGTATTTTTATTGAACGTTTGATGGTGCTGAGAAAAGCCAAAATTAATTTGAACGCTTTTTTGCTGAAGATCCGCCAATATCTCAGCAAGGGCGATTTTGAAAATGCTCTGGAACTTTGTTATCGGACACCCGGACCGATTTCCAAGGTTCTGGAAAAAGGAATAAAGATCCGGAATCAGGATCGGGAGGAGATAAAAGATACCATCGAAAGCGCCGGGCGATCAGAGATTTATCAGCTGGAGAAAGGATTCGCTGCTCTGGCGACTATTGCCGGTGTCGCCCCGTTAACCGGTTTTTTGGGAACGGTTACCGGTATGATTCAAGCCTTTATGCGCATCCAGGAACTGGGTGGTAATGTAAACGCCACTGTACTGGCCGGTGGGATCTGGGAGGCATTGATTACTACAGCCGCCGGATTGGTGGTAGGCATTCTAACGTTGTTAGGGTATAATTATCTGGTAACCAAAGTACAGCGTCTGGTATTCGAGCTTGAGATCAGCTCCACCAATCTTTTGGAAGCCCTGACCAACCAGGGGGAGAATAAGGAGAGAATTCATGAAGTTTGACACGGAAAATAAATTGCTGAGCACCTTCAGTTTTTCCTCCTTAACCGACATTGTGCTGCTACTTTTGATTTTTTTCCTGCTCTCATCTTCATTTATCATTCAGCCGGGTATAAAGGTCCAGCTCCCGCGAACCGAGACCTCAGCCGTACACAGTGAAAAAAGCATTTACATTACGGTCACGCGAGCGGGTTCGGTTTATTTGAATGACAACCAGGTACCGCTGGGGAAACTGGGAGCCGAGTTGCGGCGTTTTATTGTCAGTGGCGAAAAGCAGGTAATTGTGCTGCGGGCCGATAAGGAGATAAAACTGGATTTAGCCGTTCAGGTTATGGATATTTGTAAATCTGCCGGCGCGGAAAGATTTTTAATCGGTACCCAGACTATACAACAACAGCAATAGAGAATCATCAGTAAAGAAGAAAATAAATATGTTTAAAAGACTCATTAATGATGAAAAAGTTGTTTCAACCGCCGGGACCATTTTTGTCCATGCTGCGCTGATCTTGCTTTTTCTCATGATTCATATCAGCTTTCGCCCGGTGATTGAGGAATTTGCAGAAGTTACCTTCACCGGTGGCTTTGTTGCACCATCCCGTGTTATCAAAGGTCCGGCGGAACAGGAGGCAATGGACGAAACACCGGTTGCTGAGGAAGCCAATCCTTCCATTCCCGAAAAAATTCAACTGCCGGAAAGACGTCAGCTGGATTTGAATGAACAGGAAATTATCGACAAGGTTCAGCCGGAACCGGAAAAATTGGTATCCCCGGGAAATATGGTAAAGAAGGCGCCTTCCACCGCACCACCCATCCCTAAAACCCAGGAAACCACCCCGACTTTTTCCCGGCAGGAGAAGCAGGTGGATAAGGGGATTTTCCAGAAACAGCTGGATGAGAAATTGATGGAAGGATCCCAGAAGGTGGATATCAGTTCGGACAAGAATTTTGAGATTGATTGGGAAGGGGAGATTAAAAGGGAAATCTATCAGAAAAAACTGCCCGAATTTCCCCCGGAGGTACAGCGGGAAGCGACCATCAAGATTCAGTTCACCGTACTGCCGAACGGACTGGTGGGCTCTGCGGTGTTGCTGCAAAAGGGTGATACCAAATTAGAGAATTTGACCCTGGAGAGTTTTAAAAGCTGGCGATTTAATCCGCTTCCGGAATATGTGGAACAGGTCCCGCAAACCGGCATTATTACCTTTCATTTTAAACTGAAATAGAAATATTCTTGGATATCTGGGGTTTCACTAAAATTTGTTTCACCCCTAACGGGGTTTCTGTATATTTTTTAGTGTTATAGGTGCTATAAATATGTGATCCCTACCGGGATCAGTAAATTAATGGGGATAAACAGATTTTGAATTCCTCGATTTACGAAATATAAATTGATTGTTTCATCAAATTTTCATCAATTCCTGACAGACCTGCCATGTTTGCAAAATAGATTATATTTTATTGTATGGAAATTTTATCCGGCCTGGAATACTCTACCATTCAGTTAATTCCATCACAGTTTATCTTTAAAGAAAACACCCGATTTCTTTGAATCCCGTCAGGGATGATATATCTATAGCCGATGTTATTCCTAAGTTTATTCAGAACCCCATAGGGGTGAAACAGCTATTTCTCCCTTCAAAGGAGTAAAAAGTCTTCAGAGATTTGGAACATTAATAAAGTCACAAAAATTTAATTTTTCCCACCGAAATTATAGGCGAATCCGATCCAGGGTACAAAGGGAAATCCTTCCGGATCCGCCCCTGCCGGATAAATAAGAGCAAAGTCTGCCGCCAGGTTCTCTCCGAAAAACCTGATGCCGGCCGATACCAGCTGCACATCGCTGTCCGGAATCAACCAGTTTTCACTGATAAACTTGGTTGATTTTGAGATCCTGGCTTCCAGGCCTAGGGCAAAAACCGGTTTGTCAGCTACCTCGCCACCGGCAAATGCAAATCCTAAACCTAAAGTAAAAGAGACGCTCTCATTTCCATAGGTGCCGACGCTATAAATGATTCCCACCCCCTCATCTTCCTCTGGCACCCTCATATAGAGAATCCCTCCAGCCAGGTCGAAATTTTTCAGCTGAACTGGAGTAATTTTGGGTGCCAGGTAGAGTACTTGAGATTCTGCTCCCGGAAATAATGAAAATCCACCGGCCAGTGTCAGGTAGTCGGTTATGCCCACAGCAACAAATGGAAAAAAGATTTCATAAACTGAAAAATAGCCCTGTCCGGATTTTAGCGCCCTGCCGGTTGGTGTAAATAATAAACGGGTATAATTTGGATCATTTTGCCACAATTCACCTTGCACCATTTTGCCGGAAATAACTTCCCTTTTTTTGATCTGCGCTTTTTTGATGGTGAGTTCCGTACCGGATTTGGTTTTGAATCTAATTGAGATGTCGTCCTCGGATAGAATTTCCCCAATCAGTATCGAACCGTCAGTAAGCTCAATTCGATTGATTCGGACCTGTGTGGAATCGCTCTGGGCGAATGCTATGCTTGTTGTTATGAAGAGGAAGAGTAAAAAGATGGGAGAAGAAATGGAGATTAGTTTCATTTCATATTTCTCCTTCTTTTAAATAAAATTATCACATGTAATTTAAGTCATTAAAATTTAAATGTGTATAAAAATTGGCTGTGGGGGTTTAATTGGTAGATAAAAAGGTTCTCCACCCTAAAGATGCTCTCTATTATCAAGAACCACTAAAAAATTATGACGATTTGTTTGTAATTTATATCTTCACCAACTTTTTGGGAAGTTATTCGTAGTCTTCCCTGTAAAATAAAAACAACAGAGAGATTCGGATTATGGGTAAAAAGCAAAAACAGAAAAAAGAAAGTTGGCAAACCTTTCGACGCTTTTTTAACCTCTATAAGAGCGATTTGAGTCTCAACGAAATCGAAAGGCTGGTGAAACGGGATGTCCCCGGTGTGTACGAATTCTATGCCCGTAAAATGGAGAAACCGGATCAGAAGCGGAACTGGCTGGTTCGTTCACTCACCTTCAGCCGTAATTTTTTTATGGCATTTTTGTTAAGGCTCACTGCAGCCAGAAGGCTTTTTTATTCCATTGCCCTGTTCCTGTTTTTCTACGGGTTAATCACCGGGATGAATAATTGGATCGTTTTATCATTTATTTTATTCAATGTCTTATTGGCGCTGGAGGTTGCTGATAAGATGGTAGCCAAGGATGAACTGGAAATTGCCAGGGAAATACAGACTGGTCTTATGCCTACATCAGCTCCGAAAAATTTTAAATACGATATGGCCTATTTTTCTGAACCTGCCCGGGAAGTCGGGGGAGATTATTACGATTTTATACCGTCTAAATCTGATAACCAGATCTTTATCGTGGTGGGAGATGTTTCGGGAAAAGGAATGGCAGCCGCCCTGTACATGGTTCGTATACAGGCATTATTGCAATTGATCATGGAGAAGAAAGACTCCCCCAAAGATATTCTCATTGATTTGAACAAAAATGTCCGTAAAATTCTGCGGCACGATTATTTTATAAGCATGGCCATCAGCCGGGTGGATGCTGATGGCAACCTGCGTTTTTGCCGGGCGGGACATATGCCGCTTATCCACTATTCCGGGCGGACCGGAAAATGTGAAACGCTGGAGCCCAGGGGAATTGCGGTGGGATTGGAGAATAATGGCCGGTTTGATGAAACCATAGAGGAAATTACCGTTCGCCCGCAGAAAAACGATTTGTTGGTGTATTATACCGATGGGGTTACAGAGACCATGAACAGGAATAAAGCGGAATACGGTGAAAATACTTTAAAGAAAATCATTTGCGAGAATGCTTGGGCCTCCGCCGAAGAAATAAAAGGGGCGATACTGGAAGATATTGCCAGATTTCGCGGAACCGAAGCGCCGCGGGACGATCTGACCATTCTGGTGGTTAAATGTTGAGATTGCTCTATTTTAATTATAGCTAACGCTTTATTTGAATATTGTTGTAAGTGATTTAGAACAGGGGGAGGGAATTCCTTCCGGGTGAGTTTGTTTGATCACCAGTAAAATCGGAGAGCAATAAGAGGAAAATACAAACCTGTTTGGTTACTTGGGAATCATGAGTACCAGAATGGTGAAAATGATTCCCACTGCCAGCATCCACAGACCTATTAGAACCAAACCTTCCTTGAGAGCCTTCATGTCATCACCTCTCGCCGAATTTAAAAAAGAATCGGCAAATCCATTGCGATGCCTTAGTAATAAAAACAATCCCTGTTATTTTTTATTCCCTGCGAGGTTGTTGAGAAATCTCTGAATTAATCTCACTCATGGCCTGTTTTAATTTGAGGGCAGGTGCGTTTGGTGATGGTGATTTATATCAATTCATCAGAATATATAATTTCCCCGATTCGTCATCTGGGTCAGAAATCTCATACAGATATTATTGTTGAGCAGAACAGTTTTGCCTTGAACTTGAGCCAAAAAAATGACTAACTTTAATATAAAAAGGCCCATGGAAAATCGTTGGAGTTTATCCGGAAAAAAAGCGCTGATAACCGGCGGAACAAAAGGTATTGGTCTGGCAATTGCCGGGGAGTTTCTCCGGCTGGGTGCACAAATCTTTGTGGTGGCCCGGGAGAAAAACACACTGAAGCAGCGGTTGAAGGGCTGGCAGGATCAGGGTTACCAGGTCGAGGGTGCCAGTTTTGATATCAGTGATGATAAGCAACGGGACAAATTGTTCGCAGTTCTGGAATCCAAATGGAATAGCCTGGATATTCTGGTCAATAATGTCGGGACGAATATTCGCAAAAAGGTGATGGAGTATTCTATGGAGGAGTATCAATTTCTTCTCTCCACCAATATGACTTCAACATTTGCCATGTGCCGACGGGCTTATCCGTTACTTAAACTGAGCGGAAATGCCAGTATTGTGAATCTGACCTCGGTTGCAGGACTTACCCATGTCCGAACCGGTGTACCCTATGCCATGACTAAATCCGCCATCGAGCAAATGACACGAAACCTGGCGGTGGAATGGGCCAGTGATGGCATCCGGGTCAATACGGTTGCTCCCTGGTATATCCAAACCCCGCTGGTGAAAAAACTTCTGCAGAACGAGGAATATTATCAGGAAGTTCTTTCCCGAACCCCGATGAAAAGGGTGGGGGAACCGGAGGAGGTCGCCGGCGTGGTGGCTTTTCTATGTCTGCCGGCTGCTTCCTATGTAACCGGGCAGTGCATCCCGGTGGACGGCGGCTTTCTGGTAAATGGATTTTAGTAAACGTTTTTACTGAAAAGGGGATTTTGGGAATATTAAATTTTTCGTAAAATAGATCAAGAACATTCCGGCTGATTTATGCGTTGCTAAGTTATGAAAGTTGGGAAAACAAATATTTATATCGGAACATCGGGATGGAGCTATCCCCACTGGAAGGGTAATTTTTATCCGGAGAAACTGGCAAAAAGTAAATGGTTTGAATATTACCTCCAGAATTTTGATACGGTGGAGGTGAATGCAACCTTTTATCGCCGGTTTAAAGACGAAACCTACCAAAAGTGGCGCAAGCGAGTCCCGGTTGAATTTCGGTATGTATTGAAAGTCCCCCGTTTGATTACCCACCGGAAGTTGCTGCATGAGGTTGACGATCTGATTGATGAATTTCAGCGCTCGGCTTCTTTGCTGCAGGACAACCTGGGTCTGCTGCTTTTGCAGCTTCCACCGCGGATTCCCTATCATCCGGAAAGGCTGGAGCAGGCGCTGCGCCATTTTAAGCACCCGGATAAAGTGGCTGTGGAAATCCGAAACAAGCAGTGGTTTACTGATAGAATTCATGAGGTCCTTAAAAACTGTGGTTCTATTTTCTGTACCGCAGATTCACCCAAAACCGAAATTATGGATTGGGTTACAGGTGATACCGGTTATATCCGCTTGCATGGCAGAAACAAATGGTACTCCTATGAT
Organism: uncultured Calditrichaceae bacterium; assembly: GCA_964452045.1. GTDB lineage: Bacteria > Calditrichota > Calditrichia > RBG-13-44-9 > RBG-13-44-9 > CAYVKM01. The sequence goes on along the minus strand of CAYVKM010000098.1, from coordinate 3,154 downwards.
TACAGCGAAAAGGAATTGCAGGAAATCATAGAATTTATAAAGAAGATGATGGGCAAATCAGTAAATACCTTCTACATATTTTTTAATAATGATTTTCAGGGGTATGCCCCCCGAAATGCCCTGACTCTATTGGAAATGTTCCGGCAAAATTTTTAGGATTTTTGTTTCCTGGTCTGAATTCATACGATCATTAAATATCCCTTTTTTTCTTCTACCGGGAGCAGGAGTGTTTTTATATATTATTGTTCTGTCTAATCTACCCTGAATTAAAAAGATTGAGGAAAATAAAAATGGCATCTTCTGACAAAAACCACCACATGACCCCGGAGCAATTCCGCCAGTATGGCCGGGCGGTGGTCGACTGGATTGCCGATTACTATGAGAAGGTGGAATCCTATCCGGTTTTATCGCAGGTGAAACCGGGTGAAATCCGAAAGACCCTCCCGGAACATCCCCCGGAAAAAGGAGAATCGCTGGATAAGATGCTCAGGGATGTCGAAAACCTGCTCCTGCCTGGAATCACTCACTGGCAATCACCCAACTTTTTTGCCTACTTTCCGGCCAATGCGTCCGGTCCGGCAATTCTTGGGGATTTGCTCTCCTCCGGCCTGGCAGTGCAAGGCATGATCTGGGCCACCAGCCCGGCCTGCACCGAACTGGAAACCCTGGTTCTAGATTGGCTGGTGGATATGCTCGACCTCCCGCGAAAATTTAAATCCGACAGCACCGGTGGAGGTGTTATCCAGGATACTGCCTCCAGTGCTTCTCTGTGTGCGGTTTTGGCGGCCCGGGAAAAAGTGACAAATTACCAAGTGAATGCCAGAGGCGGTAACGGAAAACTTGTCGCCTATACCTCTACCCAGGGACATTCCTCCATTGAGAAAGCAGTAAAGATTGCCGGCATCGGCAAGGATAATCTGCGACTCATCGAGGTGGATGAAAATTTTGCCATGCAGCCGGCGGCATTGGAAGCGCGAATCAAGGAGGATCTTAAAAACGGTTTAACTCCCTTCTTCGTCTGCGCCACGGTTGGTACCACATCGTCCCATGCCCTGGATCCCCTGAAGGAAATCGGTGAAATCTGCCAGCGGTATCAGCTCTGGTTGCATGTGGATGCAGCCATGGCCGGAACCGCCGCCCTCTGCCCGGAATTCCGGTTTATCCATCAGGGACTGGAGTATGCCGACAGCTACTGCTTTAATCCCCACAAATGGATGTTCACCAATTTTGACTGCGACTGTTTTTATGTGGCAGACCGGAACATCCTGATCAAAACATTAAGCGTGCTCCCGGAGTACCTGAAAAACAAAGCAACCGAATCCGGGGCGGTGATCGACTACCGGGATTGGCATATTCCCATGGGCCGGCGCTTCCGTTCACTTAAACTGTGGTTTGTAATCCGGCATTACGGCATTGAGGGATTGCAATATCTGATCAGGAAACATGTGCAAATGGCGCAGAATTTTAAGCAATGGGTGGAAGCGGATTCCCGTTTTGAGATTGTTGCCCCGGTTCCGTTGAATCTGATATGTTTTCGTTATAAGGGTGGGGATGATTTAAATGAAAAATTATTGGAGAAGCTGAACAACACCGGAGAACTTTATTTAAGTCATACCAAACTGAACGATCAGTACGTGATCCGGATGTGCATCGCCCAGACCCATACTGAAGAGCGGCATGCTCGCACGGCCTGGCAGAAAATTCAGCAAATGGCGACGGCATTGGAAAATGAATAACGAAAAACTTCTGAAAAATTTATTGTATAGTAAAAATAGAATAAAAAGTGTCATCCCGGGCTTGGTCCGGGATCTAATGCTTTATAATATCATTTATTATTTTTCTGGAGATTCCGGCTCGGGGGCCGGAATGACATAAATAGAAAATCCCTGCTTAACATTGGATTTAATTTTTATAAAACAAAATTTTTCAGATGTAAATAATGAACAAAACAGAAAAGCGAATGCAGACAGTTAAAAACGATTTTGCGGTCATATTTGATATGGACGGTGTGATTGTGGACAGCAATCCCTACCATAAAATTGTCCTCCGGGAATTTTGTAAAAAGCATCAGATATCTCTTACTGAGGTACAACTCCGAACCAGCGTTTTTGGGCGAACCAATAAGGACTGGCTCACTGCGGTGTTTGGCAAAGATCTGACCCCGGAAAAATTCAGACAATACGAAGATGAAAAAGAGTCCCTCTTCCGGAAAATATATGCCCCGGAGATCAAACCGGTTGAGGGATTGATCGGTTTGTTGGATCAACTGGAAAGCGCCGGTATAACCCGGGCAATTGCCACCTCCGCACCGCCACGCAATGTGGACTTTACCCTGGAGTATACCGGCACCAAAAAGTACTTTGATACCATTATTGATGGAGATGGGGTGGAACACAGCAAACCGCATCCGGAAATCTATCTCAAGACCGCCAAACGCATCGGTTTTCCACCGGAGAAATGTGCAGTTTTTGAGGATTCTCTCTCCGGGGTGGAATCTGCCCGCACAGCCGGTTGTAAGGTAATTGGCATTACCACCACCCATAAGAGGGAGGAATTCCAGGGAACCGAACTGGTCATTGATAATTTTAATGATATCAGTTTACCGGACCTGGAGAGATTGTTCCATCCGGATGATTAACCAAACTAATATGGTAATAAGGAAGTTTTAGAAGATTTCATGTTTTTTTTATTCAAAAGTCTCTGTGCCTCTGTGGCATTGTGTGAATTGTTGGTCAGACCATATGGAACAGAAAAATTAGAAAGGAAAAACTGATGAGCCACCTGTTTACCCCTCTCAAGATTAAAGATATTGAATTTCGCAACCGGATCTTTGTCTCACCCATGTGCCAGTATTCCAGTGTGGAAGGAATGCCCACCGACTGGCACCTGGTACACCTGGTCTCCCGGGCGGTGGGCGGCGCCGGACTGGTGATGGTGGAGGCGACTGCAGTTTCCCGGGAAGGACGGATTTCTCCGGACGACAGCGGCATCTGGGCGGACGAACATGTCCGCGGTTTTCAGCGCATCACCCGGTTGATAAAAGAGCAGGGTGCGGTTCCCGGTATTCAGCTGGCCCATGCCGGCCGTAAGGCTTCCACCCGGAAACCATGGGCGGGTGGTGGACCACTGGCAAAGAACGAACATCCCTGGCAAA
>CAYVKM010000097.1:0-13618 GCA_964452045.1 uncultured Calditrichaceae bacterium | reverse complement strand
CTTTTGAGTTCTATATAAAGGAAAGCGTCTCCATTATCATCTCTGACGATAATATCGATTCTCGGCTTATTTACCTTTGGTCTGCCAATATCATATTGCTTTTCAAGTTCAATGTTTTCGGGTTTGTATCCTAATTCATTTACAAGTTTGGCAAGAATAAATGCTCTGACGATTTCTTCATCGCCCCTAAATTTATCAATCTTCCAGCCCTTTATCTTTTCCGAATACTTTACTTTTTTATGCTCAAAATCATAAGTTTCTAAAACCTTGATCTTTTGTTTGTCCAGATATTGCTTGATGATTTTAGTTTCCATATTAACCACCATTTATACGTTTAAAGTTTTATGTACTATAAAGATTTTTTTCAGTTAAATCATTTTCGTACGAAGTTAAGAAGAAACTTTATTATCCACTTCGATAATAAAAAATTCAAATTTAGATTAATCGCCTTTATAATGCTATATTATATTCATTTATCCATATTATTGATAGATTTATCAGCTTACCCATCTACTCAAAATCTCATCCGTTTCAATCCACTCTCCATTTTCATTCTTTATCCATACCACTACAGCTCCCCAACCAGCCAGTGGTCCGAAGCTCCCACCATGATGAATATTGACTCTATCCTTTCCCTGGCTCGGTCGGGTGACATCAAGGAACATGAGTCTTTTATATAAATCAGCTATGCGCATTCCTTTATCATTGGTCCCGGCCTTAAGCGGCTTGAGTTTCCTCGCCGAGATTCGGGTAAAACAATATTCTTCCTGAAAATTGATCGGCCACAAATGATTTCGGGAGATTCCGGTTACCTCAATTTTATTTTTAATATTACCCTGTTTTGGCTTTTTTTTGCGCACCTTACCAATTCCAAACCGTAACGCAGAAACGTGAAGCTTCTTATGACCTGCCGTTGGCCAATATCGACATAGTATTGCCTGCCATAAACCGGGATCGTCCGCATCTGTTATTATTTTATCCAATCCGTATGATTTTAACCTGTGCAGTCTCATGATTCTTAATTGACCATGTCTTTATTCTGGTTAGTTCGTAATAATATTTCATTTTTTTTATTCGTATTTATGATATCTAAATAATCTCATGTTAATTTTTAATTAATAAGATTACTATATTCGATTAAAATTCTACAATCCTAATAAATCCCATCTTTCTTGATATTTTAATGAATCATCTAAAAATTTGCGAATAGGATTATCTTTATGGGTTTTACCATTTCGACCTTCAGATTTTAACCAATTTCCATGGCTTAATTTAACTGATTCAGATACATGTTCGCTGGGTACAATATGAAAACTCGGTTTTTCGCCGAATTCGTTTAAATTAACGAAAACGTAATACAGATCTTTGGATTGATAATCCTCAGCTTTTTTATTCAGGATCCAGGATTTGGATTTGCCCTGGTTAGTTTTTACCTGTATTCCAACGGATTTTGTATTCTTCTGATTTGTAACAAGAATATCGATTCCAGGCGAATTTCTCAGGGTGATTGATGCTATATAACCCCTTCTAGAAAGTTCAGCAGCCACATAATATTCACCGGCGACACCACAGAGTACAGCCTTTATTTTACCTTCCAAAATTTTTACTCCCCGTGATTTTATCCAATAAATTTAAATTACATAAATACAAATGGTTTTTTTCTAAGACGTTTTTGATAGTAAAACTCTAAATTATTAGATATGACTAAAATTTCTTAATAATTAACAATGTTGTAGAGAGTAACTTCCATTTCCGGTCTTACCAAGTGCCGGTAAACCATTTCATCCAGTATTCCTTCTTTTATTTTAGACGCCTTTTGTGAAACCATTCCAAAATGCAAAGTAGCCATGGCATTTGAAAAACCGGAAATGCCAACTCCTTTTACAGGATTATCTTTTCTTAAACCTTTTCCTTCCAGAAACTTTTGAAAACAGTTTTCAATATTCTTTAAATCCGATTTGCTCCAGTCTTTATCCGGCATATGAAAAAAATCCTCCTCCCGGTATTTGTCGGGTCCCATCTCCAGATATGTTTTTGCCTTGGTCTGGATGTAGGTAAAAACAAAAGGATCTTCTGCTTTTTTTACTGTCATAAAATAGGATCTCCTATTCTAGGGATTTCCAGTGCTCCCAGATCATCTCCATTGCCAGGGTATCCAGCTCGCAATATCTCAAAAGTCCTTTAATAATTGCTTTTCGTTCTTCCTGCTGCATTTCGGTAAACTGCATGCGGGCCCAGGCAACCATAGCCGCACCGCCCTGTTCAATATTACCGCTTTCCAGAATCAGCTCATCTAGTTCCAGGTCAATGTCTTCATAAAGCGGGGGCAACAGTTTATAGGGATCGAATGGTTCTCCGGTAACTGGCTCAGGGACGTACCAAATCATTTTATCATAATTTTTGCTGCTGTATGGCCGGGAATATTTTTCTTTTATAAACGCACTGCTGGAAAATACCGCGGGCAAAACGGCCTTAATGGAATTGGAGCCCCCCATCTGCGGATGATAATAATAGTTCTTCACCAGTTCCAGCATGTCCACCATGCAGCGGTCTCCATACTCATAATCCTCTTTGCCTTTTTCATTTTTTACTTTCCAGCGGGTTATCAGGTCGATGAATCCAAGCAGTTCATCACAATCAGCAGGTGCTTCACCTCGTCCCCTGTCCCTGGCTTCCAGCAGTTGGGTATGTACCTGCCTTAAGACAGTATTTTCATGATTGGCATAACGGAATATGGTACCGCTGTCTTTTTCCAGAACCTTCTTTAATTCCCTTACAAAATCAAAATTTGGAAAATAAGCGGGTGTTGCTGAAATCCATTCATCATGCTTAAAGTGACCTGCCTCATCAACCGTATGACATGAGAACTGAAATGCGATCTGATCATAAGGCCTCCGGTGGTTGGTAAAGGGAATCGCCACCATGCTGGTCTCGAAATCGATGAAATGGAGCGGATAAATCCATTGTTTCATTTCGTCAAACAAAGCAGGATCTAAAACTTCGGATTTATCCTCACCAAGGGTCTTGGTCACCTGTAAATGCTGCCGCCTGGCATGATCACTTTTAAAATCAATTTCCTTGCCGTTCTTCTCCTGCATAAAGACCAGATCGGGATCCAGTTCCTCCATCAGGTAGATTCCATTCTCCATTAATTTATCGGTAGATCGATAATCCCAGATATCAAAGACATGCGGTTTGGAAAACTGTTTATCGTCCCAACCAAGCGCCTCTCTCCAGCATTTGCGAAATCCAATTTTTTGACCTTCCTCAACATCATTATCTGATAATCGGTATTCACATTTTTTACATTTAACACCAATGGTAATGGACCAGGGCTCGTCTTTCTGATAATAACCAAGATACTCACGGATTCTTTTTTCATAGGGTAGCGCCTGCTCGGGAGTTTTTTTATCCGGTTTAATCTCTTTTCCTTCCCAAATCTTCAATACCGCTTCCCGGACATCTATACGACTGAGAACAGGTTCTCCAAGGGCTTCCGGGCTTATATCGCCTTTAAGTTCCACCCCGGTCCGTCCGTTATCCTTTTTTAAAAAGAAATGCTGATTTAATCCATCAACACTTGCGTATTTGTTTTTATCCGCCAGCATCAGATATGGCGAGACTGAATATTCCGGAAGCGCCTTCTGCAATACCCAGGTTTGAAAAGCCACATCGTACAGATAAGGCAGCCAGCCGCTTACGATGTAATTTCCTTTCTTGTCAAAAAAGCTGTCTTCCAGCTGGTCAATCGATTTGGATTTGACCTCTATCAAATTTAACTGGTTCCCCTTCTTCTCCAGGATGTCAATCCGGATAAAGAATCCTTCAAAACGTATAGCAGCTTCAAAGATTGTTACATTTTCTTTTTTCAGCAGCTCATTGGTCTGCTGCAATGCCTTTTCATAGTCCAGGGTGTCAATCAGAATTCCCTCCGGATAGTAGCAACGGGCCAGGGCACCTACCTGGAATCCTCCTTCTGCCAGGGCTTCCAGAAACTCGTTATTTTCTTTGCTGCTGGGATACTCTTCTTTGCCATAATAAAAGAGCTTTCTGGGGCACTCTTCTGCCAAAGCATAAAGCGTTTTTGTCAGGAATCGCCGAGTACGGTTCATTCTCTCCCTTTTCAATTCAATACTTTCTTGATTTATTAGTTATCGTAAATAAACACTTCATTCATGAGGCATTTTTTAAATTTAATTAAAACCAAAATGTTTGATATTTTCATTTTTTAAGTTCATTTCACGCCTCAACATTTCTATAATATCGTTATGTTTTAACTTTTTTGCCCCCATAACCTCGGCTTGCTGGTAAACCAAGGCCAAATCTGCCGGTGTAAGATAATTCAGATTTAATAATTCCTTTTTTTCTATTTTCCGCATTGGAGAACAAATCAGTTTTTTGAAGAATTTTTCGTAGAAAATGGTTATCCCATCTGATTTTAAATAATCAAACTGCAGTTTAAACTGAAAACGCCGGATGGCTGCAGAGTCCATAATATCTTTAAAATTGGTCGCGCAAATTACAATAGTGTTATGGTTTTCCAGTTGAACTAGCAATTCATTAATCATACTGACCTCCCAGGACCGTACTGCTTGCTGCCTGCTGAAAAGGAAGGAGTCGACCTCGTCAATAAATAGCATTTCCTGCTCTCTATTCGCTTCCCGAAAAGCTGCTGCAATGTTTTGTTCAGTCATTCCAACATAAGGACTGAGAAGGTCACTTCCCTTTTTTTCCAGAAGCTTCAGGTTAAAACGTCGAGAAAGATATCGTGCGAATTCAGTCTTACCGCTACCGGGAGGCCCATAGAGAAAGCAATTAATATTTTTCCGAACATCTGATTTTCTCTTTTCGGTAAAACGGGCCATATAATTCAAGGTGGATTTTATATCTCCCTTAATGTTTAATCCTTCCAGGGTATAGTTTTCTTTAATATCAGACCACTTTTTTACCTGTCCTTTATCTAAATTCATAAGGTTTAAATGAGATTGGATAAGGTTCTCCAAAAAATCATGATTTCCGGAATCGTGCCGGAGTTTGGCGAAATTTCGCAGAACCAGGTCTATGCCCCCGGCACTTAATTCATAGTCCTCAACCAGATTTTGTATACTTTCCTCATTCAGATATTTTTGCAGCTTATAATATGTAAGCCGATTTTTCCAAATCAGCCTGCGATGACGGGTCGTCAGTTTCTCAAATCGGATGGAGAAGTCAAAACGCCTTCTCACACTCTCATCGATACCCTCAAAGCGGTTGGTTATCCAAACTGTCACCAAGCTGGATTCATCCAGAATCTGATTCATCAATCCCTTGTCAACGGAATCTTCGGTAGAAAAAAAGGAAAAATCTGAATTAAGAAGATTATCAGCTTCGTCCATGACGATAAGAGAATCTGCATCATGTACGATTTTCTGACAGGCCCAATATGCCTGAATTCGGAAATGCCTGTTCTTTTCTTTCTTCTCACTTTCGTCCATCCTTTTTATTTCAAAAATCTTCCGGTTCAAATGCCTGCCAAGAGAACGCACAAATTCAGTTTTTCCGGTTCCCGGCACTCCATATAATAGAATATTTATTCCCTGCCCTGGTTTACGACGATTAATCATAAGTTGTATTGTATTAATGGATTCTTCCGGTATAATATGTTGCTGCAATGGAATAGCTTCCCCCTCATATTCACTAAAATAGTGCTGGATAATTGGTTTTTGACTGTATCCGTTCAGGTAACTACTTATTTCCGGGGCCAAGTCATAGTCAGAGTCAACCAGCTGATAGCGGAACAATTTCCCGTTTTTGTGAAAAACCTGCCGGATTTCATTGCGGTTTAAATCAATCAGAATGGAAAACGGGTGAATATAACGGTTAGTATTGTTATATCCCGGACTGATATCCAGAGCTTCACATAACTCATCAAACAATGTCTCTATGAACATGTCAGAAATAATATAATAAAATAATAGTAAAACCTCTTTTTCGGTATTGTTAAGCTCAAACAGATTGGTAACTTCCTCCGTTTTTTTTCTTAAAATAGATGTCAGATTTCTTTTTTCAAATTTATCCAGAAGTGCCTGAAGCTCTGATAGTATTTCAATAAACATCTTCCTGGCAAGATGAGAACTCGCTGCCATTTTTTTCAGGAATTCATCCATGTTCTCTAGTTCTTCATGACATAATTCCTGATGAATTTGAATATCCAATTTATGATAACTTGCATGGTTGGAGAGCTTATCTACGATATTTTGTTTTTGGGCGAAAGTAAGATACTGCAGGCTTTTTTCAAGCAATGAATCACTGGCGAAATATCCTATTGCAGATAGAGCTCGGAAAAAATATCTCAATTTACAAAAATCGTCAAAATTTCTAATCTTCCTGAATTTGTTATTAAACATTGTACCTGCCTTGGTCATATATACTCCTTTTTTCCACAATATAAATTGGAGAACGACATATAGTGTCGTCTGTTCATTTTTTTAATTTTTTTAAAATTGCAGATACGACTTTATCCATGTTTAAATAATATACTGCTTAATTCCTTCTTCTATTAAATAGCATCCCGGGAAATCAAAATTTCTAAAAGTATTTTTCTTCCAACTTAAGTAGCGACATAAACTGTCGTTATAATGAATATATTGAAATCAGTTTTTGTTGTATGAGATTGATATAAAATGAAATGTCCGACAATCAAGGATAAAATTGCTTAATCTGGTTTACTAGAAAGAAAACCACTGTTTTTATTGAAAGGAAAGATGCATGGAGGAATTCACGCAGATTCGGCGGATCATCCGGATTCTCGAATTGTTAAGTATGGGTCGCAAATTATCCACATCCCAGATTAAACATTATTTTAAAGATCGAGCAAGCCTGCGTACGATTCAGAGGGATATAAATGTGCTCCTGGATTCAGGGATTCCACTCTATGCTGATAATGCTTCTGATAGAGAGAAGATGTGGTATTTTCCCCGGGAATACCGTAAGATGCTGTTGCCGGTAGTTCAGAAAAATGAGTTGCTCTCATTTTATATATTTAAATCTTATCTTAAATTTTTTGCCGGAACCCACTTTGAAAAAGATCTGAATTCATTGACTGAAAAGATAGAGGAAATCGCACCGGGTGAGGTGTATGTGGAACTACAGGATGCTTCGTTGTTAATGTGGAACCAGGATTTTGGACAGTATGCTTATCAGGATCACGATTTAATTTTAAATACCATTATCGAATGCATAACTGGTAATTGTTGGGTAACTGTGACCTACCAGAGCAGGGGAAACGAAAAGCCCAAAACCTATGATTTATATCCTTACCGTCTGTTCCATTATAACGGAAGTCTCTATTTGGCAGCATATAATCCATCGTATGAAAATTTTATTTCCTTAGCAGTTCACCGACTAAAGAAAATCCGACCAGCTACTCGTCAAAACCGTATACCGGTTGAATTTGATCAGGAGAGATTTCGAAACGAGCGATTCGGTGTTTTCATTGGCAATATTCAAAAAGTTATTCTTGAAATTCAACCGGGCTATTCTGATTATTTCCGTAACCGAACCTGGCATACAACCCAAAAAGTAACCGAAAAACCAGACGGGAAGCTTATTCTTGAAATGACTGTGCCGTTATCGCCTGAACTGGTCACCTGGATTCTTGGTTGGCACAGTGGCATAAAAATATTGGCACCTGAGCAATTGATCCAGATGATCCGGTCCAGAATTGAAGAAACCTTATCACTTTATCAATAACGGGAGGATTTATGACAGAAAATATTGTTGAATGCCCGCAATGTGGGTACAAATTTGAGTTATCAGAAATTATGACTCAGCAGATCAAAAAGCAAATGGAAGCAGATTTTTCAGAGCGTCTTAATGCACAGAAGAATCAAATTAAGGAAGAAGAACGAAAAAAAGCCAAGGAGGAATTATCCATTCAGATGACGGATATGCAGGAAGCACTAAAAGAACAACAACAGAAACTTGAAGATTTCAGCAAAAGAGAACTGGAGTTTTTGAGAAAAAAACGGGAACTGGATGAGGAGAAAAAACAATTAGAGTTGACTGTTGAAAGAAAGCTGGAAGAAGCCGTTAAGAAGACAGAAAAGCAAACTTACCAGAAGTTTATCGATGAGCATCGACAGAAAGATATGGAGAAAGATCGAAAGATCCAGGATCTTACCAGAATGCTGGAAGATGCCAAGCATAAAATGGAACAAGGATCTATGGAACGCCAGGGTGAAGTACTAGAAGAAGACCTAGAAAAGATTTTGATCGCAACTTTTCCATTTGATAGTATTGAGCCAGTTCCCAAGGGCGTGCGGGGTGCCGATGTTATTCATAAAGTACAAAATAGATATCATCAATTATGTGGAATGGTTTTATGGGAAGCTAAAACGGCAAAAAATTGGAGTGAAAAATGGGTGGGTAAATTAAAAGATGATCAAAGAAATATGGGCGCTGATATTGCAGTCATCGTATCTGAGGCTTTACCCAAGGACGTTGATAATTTTGCACTTTATAATGGAATATGGGTAACATCTCCCCGTTCAGCTCTAGGCCTGGCCTCTGCATTGCGGGAACAGCTCGTCAATGTTCATTTTATTAAACAGTCTTCTGAAGGAAAAGATGAAAAGATGGAAGCTCTTTATAACTATCTGGCTGGTCCGGAATTCAAACAGAAGATCGAGGCCATTGTTGAAGCATTCAGTAGCATGCAGCAACAGATAGAAAAGGAACGTATGACAATGGAAAAGCATTGGCAGGAGCGGTATAAACAGCTGGATCGAATCATGAAAAGTACGGTAGGAATGTATGGTGAAATGCGTGGGATTATTGGCAAGTCCTTGCCGGAGATTAAGAAATTGGAGCTTGAAGCAGGTGATCAGGTTAAGAGAAAAACAAATTGAAATGTACCAGAATAAATGGTGTTATATAGTTTTTAATTTCTATATTTTATAAGGGAACATCATGAAAAAAGATTATCGGCTGGCCTGGGTTCGATCAGGTACGTTATCTAATCTGGAAACTTGTTTTGATCGTGGGGTCTATATATTTGTTCATCATGGAGTAAAAAACCGTATTATCTATGTTGGGACTGCTGCATCATTGGATGGATTTACTGGCCGTTGGTGTGAACATCTAAAACTATTTAACATTGGGGGAAGGGCTATGTGGAGACCGGATAAGGAGGAGGATGTCTATAATTTAATGGCTTTAAAAGATGACCAAAAACCAGATTACTGAATCTTATGCCAAAAAGGTAAAGTATGGATCAACAGCAGTAAAAAAAACGAGGAAGGATTTTTTAATCCTCATTATGATACCGGGATATCCTTTCAGAAGAATTGGAGAGCCTATGTCATTAATGAATATTTAAGTCGAATAACAGTCTGGCGTTGTATTATGACAGATCCCTATGTGGCTAAAATACTAGAAAGCAAAATCCAGAAATCTTTAGGAGAATATTTCAAATTGACTTTTTACAATACTCGGCCACAAAATTGGTTGGGTAAAATGGAAATCAGAGATATCCAGCAGTTATCGAAATATACTTTTAGTTTCAATAATCTTCCTGAGGTAGATCTTGCTACTTCTGATGTTCTTAAGAATTTACAGGACTGCCTCAAAAAATATGCCAGCCCAAGTTCAGGCCGGCTTATCTAATGCCCCACAAAAAACCTCCGCTCCACCCTCACCAAGCTATCGCCAAACCAGATAAACAGCTCCCGATACCAGTGTGGCCACTTCCTCTCCGCCGATGTTGAAGATTTTCAGCGCCAGCTTGCTGGTCCCGGGCAAATCAAAGGTAAAAGTTGTACCAGGTAAATAGCTTAAGATTGAAAGTGATTAGCGATCAGGAATCCTTGATAAATCCGGAAGATTAGTGGGTGGGGTAATTTCTATTCGGTGATCAATGAGTTAATTCCTGAATGCTTTCCTCGAGCAGCTGATTGAATGTTTTGGCATCCTCTAACTGGATAAAATGCCCAACCCCATGCATTGTTTTAAGATTAAATGCCGCAGCATGTTTTTTCCCGGCCTCAATATTCACCGGATATTTGTCCGAATTGATGCTGTAGATGGGCAGCCTAATTTCTTTGAGCGCCGGCCGTGGATTGTACCGGAAGGCAGCTTCCAGGGTGGCGATGGCAATTTGCGGCGGTGCTTTCGAGATATCATTTACGATGTAACGGATCAAATTTGTGTCGCTGCTGTCGGTAAACATGCTTCTCACAAAGGTTGCTGCAGCTTGCGGAAAATTTTGTCGCATGGGTGCCAGGAATTGAGCAATCTGATCCGGGGTAATATTTTCATCGAAATTTTGGTAGGTATCCACTCCCACCAGGCCAATCACTTTGTCCTGCAGGAGACGGGCCGCTTCGATAATAACCGATCCACCCATGGAATGCCCGATCAGAATAACCCGGTTCAGCTTCAGATCGTTTACCACTGCGGCTACATCTTTACCGAAAGCCGGGATGCTCCAGTCTTCACGGTTTGCTCCGGATTCCCCGTGTCCGGCAAGATCCAACGCCACTACTTTATATTTACCGGCGAAATGCTGTAACTGATAGCGCCAGTATTTTTTGCTGGTACACCAGCCATGCACAAATACCAGGGCCGGTTCTCCCGCTCCTTCGGTTAGGTATTCAATGCGGACACTATCTGCTGAAAGAACTGACGTCTCCTCTCCGTCGGAACACTCCATCAATATCATCAGAATTGTTATTAAGAAGTAGATGGATAAATGTGTACACTTTATTTTCATATATACCTTCATGTTATTTCAAATTTTTTCGAATTGCTTTTCATAAGCTGATTATCGACATCTTGTCTTCTATCTTTTCCGGGATCTGACAAAATGTGGTATAATCCGTATGCGTTCGAATCGACGCTCCCGGAACGGCTTGAACAACCAAATATGAAACTGAATTTGAGTATCGGGCTTGATTTGTGATGATTTGAGATTTAAATAATCATCGGACATAGAAGAACCTGGTCTGTATGGTTTATTCAAACCTAAACATAAATTAAAAATAGGAAAAATGAAGATTTGATGAAGATTTAACCGGTACTTAATAAATGATATAAATTACCCGTTGTGCTAATTATATGACCGTTTTTTACCTGATTCAATTATTGCCGTAATTTTGTTTAAAAATAACATTAAACACCTACGGCGTTCAGGTCTGGTGTGTGAATTTATGTTTCTATAAACATTTAACACCTACGGTGTTTTATTCTCGGTTAGTATGACTAATTAAATCCCGTTAGGGATGATATATTTATAGTCTTGATATTCCACCGGTTTTAGTAAAACCCTGTTAAGGGTGACATGTACACCGTAATTTGATTGTTTAATAGCACAACGGGTTAAATTGTGCTTTTACACTAAAGAACTGATGATAAAATTGTATGCATCATCACAATTTGGTATTTATATTAAACTATCCCCTTATTAGAAATGAAACTTTTTTAGGGAAAAGAGGGAAAAAGGAAAAACGCAGAAGGAGTTTATTAATGAAATTTGTACAGCACTTAAGTCTCTTTGTTTTTGTTTTACTGTTGGTATCCTGTGCCGGCCATTCTTCCGGAAATGTGAAAACACCTGAAGATGACAATTCAAATATTTTATTAAAACAGACCTTACCGGCAGACAGTCAGGTGCTGAAAGGTCGTCTGGAAAACGGGCTCACTTATTATATCCGGAAAAATAACAAACCGGAAAACCGGGCGGAATTGCGGCTGGTGGTAAATGCCGGTTCCACTCTGGAAGACGATGACCAGCAGGGTTTGGCCCATTTCTGTGAACACATGGCTTTTAATGGTACCGAGCATTTTGCCAAGCATGAACTGGTGGATTATCTGGAATCGATTGGGATGCGCTTTGGTCCGGAAATTAATGCCTACACCAGCTTCGATGAAACCGTCTATATGCTGCAGGTTCCCACGGACAGTCAGGAAGTGTTGAGTAAAGCTTTTCTGGTTCTGCGGGACTGGGCAAATGCAGTTTCATTTGACAATGATGAAATTGATAAGGAAAGGGGAGTGGTTATTGAAGAGTGGCGGCTGGGAAGGGGAGCGCAGGCCCGGATGCGCGACAAACAATTACCGATTCTGTTTAAGGACTCCCGCTATGCCGAGCGCCTGCCCATCGGAAAGAAAGCCGTGCTGGATACTTTTCATTATGGAACATTAAAACGTTTTTACCGGGATTGGTACCGCCCCGAATTGATGGCGGTTATTGCAGTGGGTAGTTTTGATCCGGAGGACATCAGGAATCAGATTGAAACGAATTTTGGCGATCTTCCGGTTAAGGAGCAGCCGAGAAACAGGCCTTTTTATCCGGTTGCTGAGCATGAAGAAACTCTGTTTGCCATTGCCTCAGACCCGGAAGCGCAATTCTCCGGAGTGTCGATTTATCATAAACTCCCTAAACAGGAAGAAAATACGGTTTCCGATTACAAGCGCAGTCTGGTTGAACAATTATATAACCGGATGTTCCGGCAGCGTCTGGATGAATTGACCCAACAGGCCGATCCGCCTTTTCTGTTTGCTACTTCAGCAAAGGGTCAATTTGTGCGAACCGGTGAAATTTATATGCTGAATTCAGCAGTAAAAGATAATGGCATTCGCACTGGATTTGAAACGCTATTGCGTGAGGCAAAGCGGGTGGAACAGTATGGATTCACCGAGAGTGAGCTGGAGCGGCAAAAAACACGAATGCTTGTTTCGATGGAACGCATATACAATGAGCGGGATAAAACCGAATCCGATTCTTACGCCGATGAATATACCCGGAATTATTTGCTGGGAGAGCCAATCCCGGGCATTGAAATGGAATTTGATCTATATCAGAAACTCATTCCCGAAATTACCCTGGCGGAGGTCAATTCTTTAGCCAGGGAGTGGAATGCTCCATCAAACCGGGTGGTTATGGTAAATTCACCGGAAAAAGAGGGGGTGACCATCCCGGATGAGGATCGACTGAGGGTAATTATGGAAAAGGTGAGCGGCGAGTCAATTGAGCCTTACCAGGATGAGATCATTACCGAGAAGTTGATCGATCCGTTACCCAAGCCGGCCCCGATTATCGAAGAGAATTATGTTCCGGATATCGATGTTACCGAGTGGAAGCTGTATAACGGTGTCCGGGTCATCCTGAAGCCTACCGATTTTAAGAACGATCAGGTAATGTTTCAGGCGTTCAGTCCCGGTGGATATTCCCTGGCCCCGGACTCGGACCTGACTGCGGCTAAAACCGCCGATGCAATTATCAACCAGGGCGGGCTGGGTCAATTTAACCAGATTCAATTAAGCAAATTGCTGGCCGACAAAAATGTGTCAGTCTCCCCCTATATCGATGAACTTTATGAGGGGCTTTCCGGCCGGGCGGTACCCAAAGATCTGGAAACCATGTTTCAGTTGATTTATCTTTACTTCAAGCAACCCCGGACGGATAGTACTGCCTATCTGGCACTGCTGGACAGATTTGAAGGAATTTTCCAAAACCGGGACACTTCCCCGGAATCCGCCTACCGGGACACGATTACCGCCACTTTGACCCAGTACAACTCCCGCTATAAACCATGGTCTCTGGAGATGCTTGGGGAAATGGATTTACAAAAATCTTCCC
>CAYVKM010000096.1:0-13815 GCA_964452045.1 uncultured Calditrichaceae bacterium | reverse complement strand
ATCCAGACCGGAGCAGCATAAAAGATCATGAGAATCTGCACCAGGATGAAGATCATGGGGTTCATGTTGGATAGTTGGGTTTCCGCCAGCACCTGCATATGCTCAAAGAATGGCCAGCCATTCTGATTCTGCCAGATCAAATTTGGAAACCAAATCAGCAGAGCAATCAGGACTGCAATCCAGAGCCACTTGTTTTTATAATATCTGCGTAGTGGTGTCAGTAACAATCCGGCTACAGCGCCAAACCCAAAAAGCAGCATAGTGTATTTGTTGAGCAGCCCAATGCCAGTGACAATGCCAAATAAAATCCACAACCGGGGACTATCTTCTTTGATAATTCGGATAAGCAGATAAACCGCCAGAACAAAAAAGAACACATCAAAAGTAACCGGCATAAAAAACAAATTTATTCGCAAATAGACAACGCCCAGGAGATATGATGTTGTCGCCAGAATTATGGCGAACCGTTTACCGCCAAGCTCCCGGACGATCAAACCAGTGAGAAATACAGTAAACGCCCCGCTAAGTGCCGGAAAAAAACGGGCGGCATATAATCCGGTGCCAAACAACCAGTGAGCGAGCTTCGCAATGAAAGCAATGAACGGAGGAACCTCCAGATAACCCCAGGCCAGATGATTACCCATGGCCATGTATAAAAATTCATCACGATGGAACCCAAAATCAGAATTTGTCAGCAAGGGAATAAATAGCTTTATACTGGATAGATAAACCAGAATAGCCACATCACTCAGTAGAATTTGCCGGGAAAATATACTATGCCAACTTTTGATCATAGAAGTTGTTTCTTTATACAAGTCCGATAAAAACATCAAAGAGTACGACGGCGCAACTTGATAGTTACAAAACCGGTGTAGTATTATGGCATACTGTTTCGCAAAGGATCCCAGGCCGGTAATGTTTTCGGCTTGGTCTGCAAAATGGCCAGTACCTTCTCCGGTAGATACTTTTTATTAATAATCACGGTGAAGACATATTTATCAAACCAGTTATTATACATGGTCCAGTAACCTTTATCACCCAGATCGTCGCCCCAGGAGTTTTCCACTTTCCATTTAGTCGCCTGGCCATCTGCGGTATCTGCAGCCACAAAAACCATGGCATGGTTGGGAATGCTCACCTGATACTGCACTCGCTCCGCTTTGGTCATCTTTTCCTCAAAACCATAGAGAGACTGATAATCATAGATCCCATCTTCCATGATACCATTATCACGTTCCATTTGCCAGCTTGCATCCGCGGCAAACCAAACCGGTTCCTTGTCCAATAAGGATTTAAGGGTGTATGCCTTAATTTGCCCTATATCCATATTGATAAAATTCATATCCGCCTTATCCGGCATATTACGGCAATAATCAATCTGGAAGTGTTGATAATAGGGATAAACCGGGTAATCCAAAATGGTGACATACTGATTCAGGTCAAAACCAACCGCTTCCTGATAAAACTGGAGTGGGGTACACTTCTTCTCAACTATATTCTTATCCTTATCTTCATACCGCCAGGAAAATTCATCCGGGGGTAGACCAAGATGCATCACCAATAATCGATAAACATTTTTTAACATTTCCATTTTTCGAGTGCGTAAATCAGTTTCCTTTTTTCCAGCTTTGGCCATCCCCCGCAACTCAACCGCATACTGCCTTACCATTGTTTCCAGGGCTTTATTCATCATCTTTGACTTGCTGCTGTTTTCAGTCTCCGGCATAACCTCTTTGGGAACCACACCATATTTTTCGATTAAATTAACCACATAATTCCACCAACCGCCGTCTGCAGCCGGGTCTTTTAGCAGTACCTGGAGTTCCCGGTCATCCACCGGTCGGTCGCGGGTCTCGATAATGGCTTCTAAAAACATATTGGACTTTTCCAGTTTATCCCAGAAAAACAAATAGGATTGGGAAAATTCGAAGGACTTCAGGTTAAACTTGTTCCTGGCAGTCGGACGCATAATGTTAAGTCCGGCAAACATCCAGCAGCGCCCGGTACTTTTCTGATTGGTAATTCCTTCCACATCGGTCGATACGTTGAATACTTCATTGTTTTTATTCACCAGCTCACGGTTCAGAACCAGACTTTTGATATCGTTATTCGTTACTGCATTGATCAACGCTCTGGTCGTTCCATCCATCTGAAGGGAACTTTTAATTTCTTCCAGTGCTGTTTTATTTAACTCTCGTGACGGGGCAGCGGATAAAACCGCGGAACAGAAAACCATAACAAACAAGCCGGCAGTTATTTTATACAACTTCATTTTTCCTCCGTGACTGTTTTTACAGATTATTGATTAGTTGTGTACTCCTAAAGTGTGCTGAAAAGACTATCATTTATTTATCATCCAGAGAATTTAAGGGAATAATTCTAATCCATGCAAAAAGTAAAAAAATTACCTCGGTCGCTCGAGAAAGATGCTACACTCCTCCAGAAAATTTTTTAAATTTCAGCTGAATTTAGTGGAATCCGGACTAAAATTTTCCTATCATGTAAAGAGAAAAATTGGTTTGGTCATCGCGGTATGATACATTGGCATACCAATTTCGGAATATTATAATAAAATTTAAAGAAGGTTTTATGATCAAGACAATCCGGGAGATTTTAAATAATAAGGGTCACCAGATCTGGTCGGTATCGCCGGATACCAAAATATTCGAGGCGCTCCAACTGATGGCAGAGAAAAATATCGGGGCTCTGGTCGTGCTGGATGGAGACAAACTGGTAGGTATAATCTCGGAAAGGGATTATGCCCGGAAGGTTGCATTAAAGGGGAAGACATCCAAGGAAAC
This sequence comes from uncultured Calditrichaceae bacterium, assembly GCA_964452045.1. Classification (GTDB taxonomy): domain Bacteria; phylum Calditrichota; class Calditrichia; order RBG-13-44-9; family RBG-13-44-9; genus CAYVKM01. The sequence goes on along the minus strand of CAYVKM010000096.1, from coordinate 11,014 downwards.
GCCGGTCAGGGACATTATGACGCCTAAGGTCCTTTATGTTACACCGGAAAAAACGGCAGAAGATTGCATGGCGTTGATGATCGAAAAACACATCCGTCATCTTCCGGTCTATGAGCAGGATAAACTGATCGGGGTTGTTTCAATCGGGGATGTGGTAAAGGCGGTTATCGAGGAAAAGAAAATCGCTATCGAGCATCTGGAGAATTACATTACCCTGCGACGCTAATAAATTCTATCTCATAATATTAGAATCCCTATTATTTCTGTGAACATAGACCATTGAGAATCCACCTGTCTTAAAAAAGGCAGGTGTAACTATGTTTTTGAATAAAAGTCGAGAATCCTTTACATCTTATTATGTATCAATCCGATTTCTAATTAATCAAATAGTATATTTATAGAAACAATCCTACAAGAATAATTTTTATAAATAATTTAACTATTTGAACAATAAACTAAACTTTGTTGTAATTCAATCGTAATAAAACATTCGGAATTTATTGATTTGTTTTAATATGGGTTTGAATTTTTCTATCAGAAAAGGATTATCATATGAGTAGGTTGCCTGTAACTGCGCCGGATACGAATGATGAACTGTTAAATTTTCAGAATATCGCACGGAATATTATCCCAAGTCCGGGAGAGATTCCTTCACTACCAGGGATCGACGTTTATGGCGAAACAATACCGTTCAGTGGAGAGGTTGGCGGCGACCATCTCATTTATATCGATTATAACAAACGATTCGACATGAATGCCCGTATCCAGGAGGCTCTTCTTAAAAACAGAACAAATGTTGCCAAAAAACTGGAAGAGACTCAACGCCGGGCTGGAATTCTACTGGCTGACGCTAGCGGTCACAGCATCACAGATGCCTTATCCACAGCCATGTTGCATCAGGCTTTTCTTCTGGGAGTCGATTATGAACTTTCCATGAATGGGCAAATTACCACCGAACTATTTGAAGCCCTGAATGAGCGCTTTTATCATTCATCCAGCATAGATAAATTTATCACCATGATTTATGGGGAAATCCATCAGGAAGGAGAATTCCGGTTTATTTCCGCAGGTCATCCATTGCCAGTGGTTTTTTCGGTGGAGTTCAACCGGTTAGTCAATATTAATGAGGACCGAATGGTTATTTATCCACCCATTGGTACACTACCATCGGCATCACATGTTGATGTGCGCAAACAGAGAAGTCCATACGGATATAAACCAAAATATTCCATTAACATGCTTAATATCATGGGTGCGGGGGATATTATGCTGCTTTTTACCGATGGATTCCAGGAGCAAAAACAAGGCCAATTCAATTTTATCTCCGAATGCCTGGAAGATTGTTTGCGCGAGGTCAAATATCATTCCGCTAGAGATATCGTTCAGCATCTTAAAAACCGTTTCTATGAAAAGATTCCCCATCTGGAAGATGACGTAACCATTGTGGTATTGAAAAAAGGCTGGTAAACCAGGACAAATATGAAGCTAAAATATATCCTGTAAGAATATTGCCCTAATATTATAATTTTTCAGCATAGAATAAACCATCATTATAACGATCCCGGTTTTCTATCCTCACCTTAAAAATTATTTAAAGCTGGAAAAGATTTTTTCCAGAATAACGTCTAAATTGAGTATGGTTTACAGGTCATTTAAAACATAGTAGAACAGGAACAGATAAAAATGAATCAATTTTCCAAGACTGGTTGTACAATTGAAATGAAAAAAAGGCCATAATAATGAAATTAAACTTTCGACTTTTCCTATTTTTTTTAATTCCTCTCCTTATCTTTGGTTGCCGAACCACAAAAATCACCAGTACACTGGTCACTACTCCTATTCCAATTGATGGGAATATGGCAGACTGGCCAAAGACATCCCCAGTATTACTGGCGGATAGCAGCGTAACGGTCCGGGTAGCCAATGATGGAATGAATCTCTACTTGGCAGTAGAGACGAAAGATCCAGAAAATATGCTGGACTTTCGGCGTGCCGGCATTACCGTTTGGGCAGATTTGAAGGGCGGTAAAAGCAAACAAGTGGAAATCCATTTTCCGGCAGGATTATTTGCCACCTTCGATCGAAATCTCGGTGGATTCTGGCAAAGTCTCACCCCGGAAGAGAAGGATCGAGCCAGTGATAAACTTGATCAGCTGACTAAAGGGATTTTAGTAGTTAATCAGGCTAATGAAAAATTCCAGGATTTTCCCGCTGATAATCCATCCGGTTTTGCGGCAGCTTACTCAAAGTCCCGCAGCCAGGCAACCATGGAAATGAGGATACCACTGCAACTGCAAGAGGATTTTTTAACCATGAGCCTCACGGCAGATCAGAAAACAGTGGGAATCGGCATTTCTACTGGCAACCGTTATACCGGCAGCTTTCAAAGACCGGTAATGGGAGGTCCGGAAGGGGGAAGACGAGGTTATGGTAGGCGAGGACCCTATCAGAGCAGTTCAAGTGAAAACAAAGAATTTTGGCTGGAGGTTAGCCTTGCAAAATAAAATTTTTCAGCTCAACAAGAAGACAAATAAAATAACTTTTATTTTTCCGATCGTCATCTTAATGGCATTCCTGCTGATTCTGGGTTGTGCGGGTCGCTCCGGTTACACCAAACTTGAAAGATCAGGCAGGTTTGGCGGTGTTTCCCTGGTTGAGAGCGATTTCGACAGCCTGTGGAATGTGCGCACTATTTCCATCTCGCCCCAACAGGGAGGCTCTTTCGGTTTTCTACCTATCATGCCCGGTAGGGGAATGGGCCGACCCAGCGAGGGAGGAATGTTTGAACTTATTATCCGGGCAACCCTGATGGATTCCAGCCTGATTGAGAGTGGGATAGACCAGTATGCTCAATTGATTGGCATGACCCCAGCGGAAAAAAAGGCGTACCAGGATCGATATGATCAGGATCATGATCAGGGACAATATCTTTACATCTGGGCACGGGTTATGACACCCTTCTCCGACGAATATCTGAATTTGAATCGCTGGACCTTTTTCCTGGAAACCGAATCCGGTCAGCAGCTTGAACCCGAAAAAGTAATAGAGCAAAAAATCCTGCCCCGAATGCGGATGACTGAATTTTCACCGGATACAACCCGGGAAAACATTCCATCACCTTTTCCAAGAAATCGCAGATCCGCACCTTTTAAAATTGTGCAATTCTATTTTCCACTAAAAGATTACGACAGCATTCCTTTATTGGGTGGTAAATATAATACTTTGAAATTTGGTGCGGTGAACGTTGCTAATCTGGAGGATAAGGCGGAAGAAAGCTGGGATCTTAATCAGCTTAAGAGCGAAAAGTAATTGGACATTAATCACACTTACCTATAAATCCACATTTTGGTGGAAATGATAGAACATTTCCACTCTGTTCATTTCCTCCAATTTTTCTTCATTGAAACTTCATTTTAAATCAAAATAATAGTGTGTGTAAATTTTAAGTTAACAACCAGATATTATGATTCGATTTATCAAAAAATGTTTTTTAGGACCTCGTTTTGTTAATTACTTCACATCACTCAAATGCCAATTATTTTTTCTTATAGATAATAAAACAAAAATCAATTTGTCAAGGAGGCCCTATGAAAAGGCATATCTACTGCAAAACCTTTAGTTTTTTGTTCATCTTTTTTGTGATTGGGATAAACAATATTCTGGCGGATTCCCTGCAAGATTGGATACATCCCGGATCTGAAGCGATAAAAGAGAATGGTTATCTGGGGGCGCAAACCTGCGCTACATGCCACGACCAGGCTTTAAATGAGATAACACATTCTGTGCACTGGTATGTTTCAGCACAAATCAGAAATGTTATGGGTTTACCGGATGGATCATGGTGGGGTATGGTAAATCGTGAATGTGCCCTGGCAGGAACCAGTGCCCTTTCAAACTGGACAGCGGCTACCAATGGTCGCTTTACTGCCCAGTCAGCGGGATGCGGCATGTGCCACATTGCCACTTTGGATGCGCCACCTCTTCCAGCAGGCCGCAAAGCTACACCGGCCGAAGCAAATACGGTTGATTGCCTGGTTTGTCATGCAAAAGTTTATGACATGACCATCCGGGAAACTTTAGTTATTGAAAAAGATGGACGAAAACACTGGGGACAGGATACCAGCATGAAGGCAGCCCTATCTATTACAAAAGTGCCGACTGCGGAAGCTTGCTTGCGTTGCCATGAGCATTCATTTTCGCTGGACTACAAACGCGGAACACCCTTCACCCCCACAAACGACCTGCATGCGGCCATCGGTTTACCCTGTACCTCCTGCCATGTTACTAAAAACCATAAAATCGCCAAAGGACAATATGAATCGGATATGATCGCGAACGACCTGCCGGATGAACCGGTCACCTGCTCAAACTGCCATGGACTGGAACCACACCAGGGTAATATGGCAAAGACGCTTAATGCCCATATCACCAAAATAGCTTGTCAGACCTGCCACATACCGGTGGCCAGCGGAATTGTTCGGGAAGACTGGGGGAAACCTGTGAAAGATGACCAATACGGAGAATACAGTGCGCTATCCAAGTATGATGGAATACCCTCAATTGCGGGGCTGTGGGTACCGACTGTGGAAATTGAAAGAACTTATCCGGCAGTTATGTGGCGAGTACCTAATACACCGGATCAGCAAAATGCTCAGAGCTGGATGGCATTCTCTACCGCAACGAAAAATTCGGACGGTGCAAAAATCTATCCCGTGAGAGGACTTGTCCAGATTATGTTATTTGACAAAAAACTTAAAATGTGGCAGGCGCCGGGAATGAGTTTTCTGAAGAAGGAAGAAGGTATGTCAGACTTCCCTCTTCTTCTGGCACCGAATCGGGAGGTTTATAACCAGACTGGTAATATGCAAAAGGGTGTTGATGCCGGAATGAAGGCTTACGAACCTTTCGGGCTAAAATGGAGCGGTGAATGGATGTCTATGAAAGTCCCGAATACTTCCTATATTTCGGTAAACCATGGAGTCAAGCGTATGGGGTATTCCTGCCGGGATTGTCACTCACCTCATGGAGTAATTGACTTTGCCTCTATCGGTTACACACCAGATGAGGTTAAAAAACTTGAAAAACCGCAATAGCCTTTAATGTAATCTGGCGGCTGATAAGTCTAAAATAATAACTTCCATATTACAGATAAGGGGTAGAAAAAAACCTTCTGCCTCTTATCAATTTTTCAAAACTGCAAAAAATAGCCAAAACCGGAGTTAACAGAAAAAGTAATTCAATATCTGCCCATCTTTTTGCTAAACAATTTAACTCAGGCTTTCCGGTATTTTTTTACTGTATACTTTTAGAATTTCTACACGTATGATAAATTTACACGCTAACAACCTTAGATATCGATGCTTGATCAACAAAAATCTGTTCGTCTCAAAATTCTGCTCTCCTTCGCGGTTATTTATGTAATATGGGGTTCCACTTACCTGGCAATCCGGTTCGCTATCGAAACCATTCCCCCGTTTTTGATGGCCGGAATCAGATTTACTTTGGCAGGTTCAGCGCTATATCTCTGGCGAAGCCGGACCGACCGGATCAATCCCCATACACTGGAAATCCGAAAGAGCATTCTGGTGGGATTATTACTGATTGTTGGTGGCAACGGCGTGCTGGTCTGGTGCGAACAGTATTTGCCTTCCGGGTTAGCAGCACTGATTCTGGCCATTATTCCGATCTGGATGGTGCTACTGGATTCAATATTTGTTGTCAAAAAACGGCCGGCCGGGACGACCATCGCAGGTATTCTATTAGGCGTAATGGGAGCCGCACTGCTTAGTGGTGTGGATCGAAGCGTTCTACTGGCCACTTCCAGGTACGGTAATTCAGTTTTCGTTTACACCTTTCTTTTGATACTGGCAGGACTTTCCTGGGCAACCGGATCACTCTATTCCCGTACCATCGTTTCTCCAGCCTCACTACTAAAGCTGATCAGTATTCAGATGTTAGGTGGAGGGCTTTTCTTGATCACCCTAGGAACCTTGCTTGGTGAATGGTCTCGGGTAAATCCGGAAAATCTATCTTTACGCTCCGTTTTCTCCCTGGTCTACCTCATCTTTTTTGGCACCCTGCTCACTTACTCAGCCTATAACTGGGTGCTACGGAAAAGTGCTCCGGCTAAAGTAGGCACATACGCTTTCTTTAATCCGCTGGTAGCCGTATTCTTGGGCTGGCTTTTGGCCAGCGAACCGATAACAGTAAAAATGTTGGTAGGTGCATCTTTTATTTTAACAGCGGTGTTACTGGTAAATCAATCACAGTTCTTTTTAAAAATGCTGGTTCGGTCACAAGCCAGATTTTTCCAAAAGAAATTATAGGATATTGATTTTACAACAAATATTTTGAAGAGTTTTTTATCTAATGAAACATTGAAAAAGGGAATATTTGGAAATATCCTTATCGCTTTCCATTGGCCATTTTGATAGACAAGGGCGATCGGCGAAGGGTCGCCATGGCCCAGATACCAACTATGGGACCCAATATAAGAAAGGAAAATGCCCAATGCCATCCAACCCATGCTACGGCGTTGGGAAGAAACCGGATGGTGATCAGGGTAAGAAGAAAACCGAGGCTGGTCTGTAAAGTGAGGGCGGTACCAATATATTCCGGATGAGCCAGTTCACTGATGCTGGCAGAAAACTGTGCGGAGTCTGCCACAACCGCAAATCCCCAGACCAGACACAGGGTAACCAGAATTACAGGATTTCCACCAAACAAAAATCCGGCAACCAGACAACATACTCCGCTGATCAATAAAGATCCTATGGTAACGGTTGTGCGTCCCAGCCGGTCTGCCAACCGCCCGGCAAGTGCGCTGCCCAATCCACCAATGGCAATGACCGCAAATGCCCAGATACCGGCCCATTTGGGATTTAAACCGGATTTACTAAAACTCAATCCCAAAAAGAGCGGCATCCAGGTCCACATGGCGTAAAGCTCCCACATGTGACCCAAATATCCCAGGTTCGTCAAAAGGATTTCCCGGTTGCGAAAAATGTATCCGGTATATTTCCAGTTGAATGGCGGATTTTTGGTGGCATATGGTCCTGGTCGAACAAAGAAAATGGCCACCAGGCCACCCAGCACGGCGAAGAATGCGGCAATATATAAAACAATCTTCCATTCATCCAGACTACCAAAAATCCTGAGCAGATGCGGAAAGGCTGTCCCGACAGTCAGAGCACCGACCAGTAATCCGATACCCAGTCCACGATCCTCTTTCGTCCAGGTGGCGACAAGTTTCATTCCCACCGGATAAACCCCAGCCAGGAACATTCCTGAAAGAAAGCGAAAGAATAGTGCCGGTGTCAAACTTCCGGCAAATAATAGGATAGATGCGGTGCATAATCCGGCGGCAACTGAGCTCATTGCCAGTAAGCGGTCAGCAGCAATCCGATCCGCCAGATTGAGGATAGCGGATCCCAGTGCCCCAATTACAAAACCGATTTGAACCGACATGGTGAGCCAGGCCTGGCCGGAACCATCCAATTGCCAGAGACGGGTGAGAACCGGAACAACCGCTGAAGCAGAAAACCAGACACCCATTGCCATCATCTCTGCCAGGGATAATAGAATGAGCATTTTTATTTTGCGGGAATTCCTCATTTGATAATAATCGATTTTGTTATGGATATGCCGAAAATTTCAGAAAGTATAATACCAATCGTCATAAATAGCAAGCCGATTTCAGGTGAATAATTACATTACTTTTACAATAACAATCCTGAAATATACTTAACTTATCTCAACAATTTTCTTTAAATCAAACTTAACCAGAAATATACCGGGAGATAGAATGACAGAGATAAAATCGAATGGTATCCAGGGGATAAAAGATAACATAAATGAATTAAATAAAGCACTCCTTGGATACCGTACACCCCAGACCAGCAAAGCAGTCTGGCAGCTTATCAACACGCTGGTACCTTATGCCGCTCTGTGGGCCCTGATGATTTACCTTTTGAACGCAGATATGCCCTTTTGGTATATCCTGCCGCTCACTCTCCTGGCTGGGGGATTGCTGGTGCGCATTTTCATTATTTTCCACGATTGCTGCCATGGATCATACTTGCCCTCCCGCAGAGCCAATAAAATAATTGGTTACCTGACCGGGGTACTTACCTTCACTGCTTTTTTCAATTGGCGCAATTCCCATCTGCTGCATCACGCCACCTCCGGGAACCTCGACCAGCGTGGTGTTGGGGATGTCTGGACCATGACGGTGGATGAATACCGTGATGCTACATTTAGAAAAAAACTTGGCTATCGCTCTTACCGGAATCCCTTTGTCCTGTTTTTGCTGGGTCCGATCTATTCTTTTTTTATCGTCCAACGATTCCCCTCCCGAGGAGCCAGGAAAAAACAACGCCGGAGTGTATTCTATACCAACTTAGGGATCGCCGGTATACTTCTTTTAGCAGGTTTTACAATAGGCCTTCAAACCTACTTACTCATCCAGCTTCCCATCATGTTGTTTGGTGGTGCGGCAGGTGTCTGGCTTTTTTATGTACAGCATCAATATGAAGAGGTTTACTGGGCACGCGAGGAAAGTTGGGATGTGGTCCGGGCTTCCCTGGAAGGAAGCTCCTATTATAAATTACCAAAAATTCTGCAATGGTTTACCGGAAATATCGGGTTGCACCATATTCATCATCTGGAATCGCGTATACCCAATTACCGCTTGCAGGAGTGTCAAAACGAGATACCGTTGCTCCAGGAAGTGGAGCCACTTACCCTGCGTAAAAGTTTTAAATCATTGGGACTGAATCTTTGGGATGAACAACATGGAAAAATGATCGGATTTGGAGCCCTTAAGAACGGTCTTCCATTGAATGTCTAACCATGGAAAGTGGAATTTGAATCCGTATTGATAGCATCTGAATCTGTCATTTTGCCCCACTAATATTGGTTGTAGTTACGGATTCAGGATCGCCGCTATGAATTAAAAGCTGTAAAAATATGCGTCCGGCACTTTCTTATAACAATAATTCATTTCACGTATGTTAAACCGAATGGATTAATTTCAACTGTGATGTCCTTCTGGTAAACAGGTAGAGGATTTCCCGCTGATATGGAATATACGGTTACCTTATCCGAGGTTCCCCCGGAATGGGTCAGGTATAATTTATGTCCATTCCTGGTGATAGCAATATTGTGCGGTACCGGGTATGGCGTATCCGATGTGCCAACCACCTCGTTGGTTTTTGTATCCAGGGCGATCAGACCGCTCATCCCGCCACCGGGAAGATTGGTGGTATAAAAAGTTTTCCCGCTCCAGAGCATGCCCGCACCATGGGCACCGGGAGCAGCAACAATTTTATCCACTGACATGTTGTAACGTTTTAAGATGTAAACTGCATCATTGCCCTGGCAGGGTACATAAAGATACCTGTTACGCCAGGTAAGGGAGAGATGGGGATCCTTGCCTACTGCGGCTCGTCCCACTTCCTGAAAAGTCCGGGTATTGAATTTAACCACATAGTCATTACTTCCACTTAAACCAAGCACAGAGACATAAGCAAATCTTCCCAGGTGATCCAGAATAACATCATGGGGCTTTCCGCCCATGGATACCAGATCTGCCGGGGTGGGTACTGTAGCAATCACACTTAATGATCGCGGATCGATAACCGAGGTGGTGTTGTCAATATCATTATTCACCCATAACTGTTTGGCGCGCTGATCCGCCCACATGTGAAATACACCGGCTCCAACATTGACAGTTCCAACCACATCAAATGATCTGGCATCATAGACTACTACGCGGTTATTGGCCCGATCTCCTACAAATACCTGCCGGGTTTGGTTGACATACACCACATACATCGGTTCCGGTGTGGCGATCCCAGCAGGCAGACTATATGTGCCACTCACCATATCGCTACGGACATCAATAACCGAGATGGAACCTGAGGCACGGTTAGCCACCACGATTTTTCCATTGGAATGGTGCCAACCTTTTTCGAATACCCCCTGTTCCGGAATCTCCGGATTTGCAATGTCCGATTTCGGATTCCCGGTAGGAGCGTTCATTTCATTACAACCGTAAAGAAATAACAATGCAAAAACACCAATACCAAAAAGCTGCATGAATCTTTTCATAACAGATCTCCTTTTATTGAAATATTTAGAAATTATTAATTAAGAAAATTAGTTTGAAATACCGGACGCGAAAGTAAGCTAAAGACTTCTATGTTGTCTTTCATCACGAAAGTATAACGTGTTTCTCACGAGTTCCTCCATCAAACCTGATAGACCCTTTTTTACTCCGAAAGAGTGCTAATGGCACAAAGCTTAAATGCCATATATTACTCTCTCTATTTGGAACGAATCAGTAAAATCTGCCTGAAGAATTATATTTTCGCCATCTGCAACACTTAAGGCCCGGCGATAGCATACAAATCTCAGAATAACGATTGTTTGAAAACCTGATGCTATATCAATTCTTGTTTAAACACACAAATTTTAAATTAACACAGTATAAAATTTTGAAATAGCGGATTTTGTCATTACACTAAAAAATGTAATTTTTCAGCACCGCACCCAAGGCGGTGGTAAACCAACCAAAAAGTATCATTCATATTTTAACGGAGGTTAGAAATGTTCATATATATATTGTTTAATTATTTGAGGAAATTGGGATTGATTTTTTTGATCGCCATATTCCCCTTATCATTATTTGCCCAAAATCCGGTGCCAAATTCAGGCTTTGAAAACTGGACAGCTGGTGATCCAATGGGTTGGAATACAAACAATGTTTTGGGTGTTTTTACACCGGTCACCCAATCATCCAACAGTCATTCCGGAAATTCCGCTGTTCAATTAGAGGTAACCAATTTTCAGGGTTTGCCAGTTTTCCCTTCTATTCAATCATGCATTTTCGGTTTTCCAGTCTCACAGGCCTATGCACATTTGACTGGTTATTATCAGTTCAACCCGGTATTACCATCTAATATACTTAGTATTGCGGTCGCATTTAGAAAAAATGGTATTGCGATAGGTGACG
>CAYVKM010000095.1:0-13864 GCA_964452045.1 uncultured Calditrichaceae bacterium | reverse complement strand
GGTCCCAGTATTTCCTGGAATAAAATATTTGATTGTTTGACAAAGTTCTCCATCAGATTCTGATATTTGGATGCATCCGCTTTATCCAGGTTTTGGGCAGTTTCTTCAACCGATCTGGTCAGAACCACCGCCGAACCATCATCCAGCGGGTGAGCCAATGGAATGGTTGGACGAATCCACTCTAATCCAAACTCATCTAAGGGAAGTTGTCTGAAAAATGGAGAGGCAATGGCCAGAGGGTGTATAGCCGAGCAGACATCATGGACAAAACCGGGCAGGGTAAGTTCTGCAGACCGCATTCCACCGCCTACCGATTTTCGGGCCTCACAAACCAAAACGGAACGACCGGCATTGGCCAGGGTGATCGCCGCTGCCAGACCATTGGGACCCGACCCAACAATCACCGCATCATATTTGTTATTCTTTGATCTCTTTTGGATGGATAGACCTTATTGGAATTTTTGACTTTTCTCTTCCAGATTTTTCAATAACGCATCATAAGGTTCAATAAATTTCTGAATGCCCTCATCTTCCAATCGCTGGGTTACATAATCGATATCAATGCCCAGCTCGGCCAACTGTCCGAAATTTGTCCGGGCAGCCTCCAGATTCTCCTCCACCGAATCCGGGACAATTTTACCGTGATCCGCAAACGCCGCAATAGTCTGTTCCGGCATGGTGTTTACTGTGGATGGTCCGATAAACGGTTCCACATACATCACGTCACTATAATTTGGATTTTTGGTGCTGGTGCTGGCCCATAACGGACGCTGGACCCGGGCACCGGCTTTTTCCAGCTTTTCCCAGTTTGGTCCGGAAAATATTTTCTTGAAACTCTGGTAGGCAATCTTTCCGCTGGCAATCCCGGCAGTGCCAAGCAAATCACTGGCCTTTTTGTATTTCCGGGAATCTCCTCCGGGAATGATTCGGTGCTGAAGCAATTCATCCACCAGAACATCGATTCGGCTGATAAAAAAACTGGCGACCGATGAAATCGTACCAATTCCCTTCTTTTCTTTCAGTCGTCTTTCCAGCGCCCTGGTATATGCCCGGGCAACATTCTCATAATTTTGAATGGAAAAAAGTAGGGTAATATTTATATTAATTCCTTCATACAACATTTGCTCGATGGCCGGTGCACCTTCTTTGGTACCGGGAATTTTGATAAGACAATTGGGACGGTTCACTGCTTTAAACAACCGACGCGCTTCATCCATGGTTTCGGTAGTATGCCTTGCCAGATAGGGCGAAACCTCCAGGCTTACAAAGCCATCCAATCCTTCGGATTCTTCGAACACCGGTCTCAAAATATCACAGGCATCCTGCAGATCTTTGACTGTTAGAGCATCATAAATTTCCTTAACATTATTGCCCACTTTGGTTAATTCCTTGATCTGGCCATCATAGTCATTGCTTTTAGTAATCGCCTTATCAAAAATACTGGGGTTTGAAGTTATACCCCGCAATCCCTCATCAGTTACCCGTTTCTTTAATTCACCGCTGACAATCATATGACGGGAAAGATTATCTATCCAGTAACTTTGACCATGATTTATTAACTCCAATAGCGGATTCATAAATGCTCCTTTTATGCTTGAATTTATTAAAATTTTTTCTCGAATATTATTTAAGCATCTTCTTAACTGTTTTAATAATTTCTTCTGCTGTTAACCTGTAGTTTTTATAAATCTCCTGATACGGTGCACTGGCACCAAACCGGGTGATACCAATAATTTTCCCCTTCTCCCCGACCCATTCCCGCCAGCCAAGGGGAGACCCCGCCTCAATTGCGACCCGGTTTTTTACCTCCGGTGGCATTACTTCCTCCTGGTATGAATTGCTTTGCTCCCGGAACAGCTCCCAACTGGGAAAACTGACTGCCCGGCTATCAATATCCATCTCCCATAATTTTTTCTGTGCTTCAATAATCAACTGAACTTCGGAACCGGTAGCCATGAGAATAACCTCAGGCTTCTTACCTTTTTCCGGGGATAATATATAGGCCCCTTTGAAAACACCTTTAGCCGAACCGTATTTAGATTGATCAATGATCGGCAGATTTTGCCGGCTGAGAACCAGCATGGTCGGTCCATCCATGCGTTCCATTGCCGCCCGCCAGGCATAGGCCGTTTCATTGGCATCCGCCGGACGGATGATATGCAAATTCGGCATAGCCCGCAAGGACACCAGATGTTCAATCGGCTGATGGGTCGGACCGTCCTCACCCAGACCAATCGAATCATGGGTCATCACGTAAATATTCGGTAAACCCATCAGGGCGGCCAGACGTATTCCCGGTCGGGCATAATCGGTAAACACAAAAAATGTGGAAACAAATGGCCGAATGCCACCATGCAGGGCGATACCTGAGGCAACTGAGCACATGCCATGCTCGCGAATTCCCCAGGCAATATTCCGGTTGTCATAATTATCTTTCTGAATATATTCCGTACCTTTGATCAAAGTTTTAGTGGACGGTGCTAAATCTCCGCTTCCACCGATCAACCAGGGGATTTTTGGGGCAAAAGCATTGATAACCTTGGACGAGGCAGATCTGGTGGCAATGGAACCTTCGGACGCCTCAAACCTGGGAATATCAGCATCCCACCCTTTGGGTAACTTACCGCTGAGCGCCTCCTCCAGTCCTTTGGTTAAATCCGGGTATTCCTTACGATACCGATCGAATTTTTTATTCCAGTCCTCTTCAAGCTCTTTACCCTTCGAAATAAGTTCATGCATATGATTCAGGGCTTTTGCCGGCACCAGAAATTTTTCATTTTCCGGCCAGCCATAAAACTTTTTAGTCAACTTTATTTCCTCTTCGCCTAAGGGAGAACCATGCGCCTCCGGGGTATCCTGTAAATTTGGTGCACCATAACCAATATGCGATCTCACTATAATGAGGGAGGGTTTACTTTTTTCCTTTTGCGCATTGATAATCGCTTCTTCAATCATTTTCAGATTATTGGCATTATCCCCGATATTTTGAACATGCCAGTGGTAACCCCCGAAACGCTTTGCTACATCATCGGAATAAGAAATCTCGGTTGGTCCTTCGATGCTGATATGATTATCATCATAAAAGTAAATCAATTTGCCCAATCCCAGATGGCCAGCTATAGAAGCAGCTTCATGAGAAGCCCCTTCCATCAGATCGCCGTCACTACAAAATGCGTAAGTATGGTGATCAATAATCTTATAATCACCCCGGTTGAATCGGGCTGCCAGATGAGCTTCGGCAATCGCCATTCCTACCCCATTCATAAATCCCTGCCCAAGCGGTCCAGTGGTGGTCTCAACACCCGGGGTTAAACCGTACTCGGGATGACCGGGCGTGATACTCTCCCATTGCCGGAAATTTTTTAGGTCCTCTAAGGAAACATCATATCCGGACAGATAGAGCATGGCATATAATAGCATTGAGGCATGACCATTGGACAAGACAAACCGATCCCGGTTTAACCAGTGCGGATTTTTTGGATTCATCCGGAGAAACTTTTTCCATAGTACATAGGCTAATGGTGCCAGGGCCATGGGCGCACCGGGATGCCCGGAGTTTGCTTTCTGAACCGCATCTATTGCCAGAGTACGAATGGTATTAATAGTTAATTCTTCTATTGGCATCTTGTTCAGATTAGGCATGTAAATATCCTCTCTTTTTATTTTATATCATTTTAATGGTAAAATAGAAAAATGAAAAACAGATGAATTTTTAAACCTATTTAACTTAATGGATCAGGAATGTGCGTGTACTTTTTAAGATTTTTAATTTACAATCAAATCAGACTTCTGCAAAATCCTTTTAGCGGTTGGTTAACCAGTGAAGAGGTTTATTTACTTTTGCGGAATATAATCTTCTAATCTGGGGAAGTTATTTAAACTTTTGGAAATAGCTGCTTCCAGAAAAGAATCCACCCACCAGAAAATATTTTGTTTCCGGACTGAAGCGCGCAGTCGCTTCATCCGCCAGTTCCGCTCGTTCAGGGGTAAATTAATTGCCCGATGAATCGCATCTGCCATACCTTCAATATCATGCGGATTAACCAGTAAGGCCGCTTTTTGGAATTGGGCAACCGATCCGGCAAACTCGCTCATAATCAGCACGCCACTTAATTCCAGGTTACAGGCACAGTATTCTTTGGCTACCAGATTCATTCCATCCTTAAGCGGGGTAATAAATGCGAGTTCGGCCATACGATAATAGGCCAGCAGTTCAGTTCGATCCAAATTACGATAAATATAATGAATGGGCACCCATCCCGGTTGAGTGAATTCACCGTTTATTTCTCCAACCAGACGTTCAATCTCTTCCAGCAGGCTTACATACTGAGGAATATCTCTACGGCTGGGAACAACAACCTGAATAAGGGTTGTATTCTTACACAATTCGGGATAACGGCGGAGTGCATTCTGATACGCCTTCAAACGCTCTGGAATACCTTTGGTATAATCCAGGCGGTCCACACCGAAAATTATTTTCTGTTCCCGGTAATCCTCATGGATATACCAGGCCCGATCCGAAACCTCCTGCGAAGCTGCCATCTGAGCAAATTCTTCAAAATCGATACTGATCGGGAAAACCCCGATCCGGATCTCTTTTTCCCGGACTTTCATTTTTATAACAGGACCTTTTCCGATTCCACGGGTATCCTGCACGAAGGTCCGAATTGCCTGCAAAAAATTTCGTCGCTCTCGAAAGGACTGCAGTCCGATCAAATCGTACTCTAGTAATGAATGCAGGATTTGAAATCGCCAGGGAAGACGCACAAAAATATCGGTTGGCGGAAAGGGAATATGAAGAAAAAATCCAATTCTGTTTTTAACCCCCATTTTTCGCAGCTCTTCACCAACCCCGATGAGGTGATAATCATGGATCCAGATAAAATCCGAAGGTTGAAGGTTTTCCACAATAACTTTTGCAAATTTGCGGTTCACCGATTGATATGCTGTCCAGTAATCCGGATTAAAATTACAATAGGCTATAAAGTCGTGAAACAGCGGCCAGATGATCTCATTGGCAAATCCCTTATAATAATTCTCAACTTCGGAACGGTTTAACTCAACCGATTTTAAAGCATAACCTATGTCTTTGGATTGACTTTCCAAAAGGGCTGCGGAATCCACCTCGTCTTCCACTAAATTTCCCGGCCAGCCAATCCATAAACCTCCCCGGTCTTTTAATACCGGCGCTAAAGCCGTTACCAATCCCCCCGAACCAGATTCGATTTGCCATTCCTTACCATGCTTTTTTGAGATTATTACCGGTAAACGGTTCGAAACAATTACCAGACGGCTATTTGATGGATCTGATTTCTCCACAACTTTTCCATTTCTTTATTTTGTTTTTTCTCCCTGGTTCTCCCGGTTAACAAAAAGGGTTTGCGTGGGATAGGCAAACTCGATGTTTTCTTCCTGAAATTTTTTGAATATCTCCAAATTAATTCGTTGTTGTATATCCATGTAGACATTGTAATCCGGACTTTTTACCCAAAAAACGATCTCAAAATTCAGGGAAAAATCTCCATACCCCTTAAAATGAGCTCGGTCGAATCGCACCAGTTCTTCCTTCTCAATAATGGTCTTGATGTATTCAGGTATCGCTTTTAGGGCTTCCAGTGAAGTTTGATAAACTACACCGATGGCGAATAAAACCCGGCGTTCATACATCCTTTTATAATTACGGATGCGGCTTTTAAGCAGATCGGTGTTCGAAAAAACCAGCTGCTCTCCGGAGAGACTGCGAAGACGGGTTGTTTTCAATCCGATATGTTCCACCGATCCCAGAAAATTATCAACAATAATAAAATCCCCAATCACAAATGGCTTATCCAGGACAATGGAAAGTGAAGCAAACAGGTCTCCCAAAATACTTTGAACCGCCAGCGCAATAGCGATACCGCCAACACCCAGACCAGCCACAAGAGTAGTGATATCCACACCCAGATTATCCAGAATAAGCAGAAGGATAACAGACCAGAGTACAAGTTGCAAAACAAATCCTAAAGCAGTGAAAGTAGTTACGCTGGCTGCATCCTCGGTCATTTTTTGTTTTTTATAACGATCCACCCAATACCGGATAATGCTGTTTCCCCAGATGGCTCCCTGCAAAAGAAAGACGATAATAATAATTTTCCCGATGATAGAAGATAAATTAGGAGGGAGTGTCAGGAAAAATGAAGCTACATAAACTGAAATAAAAAACAGAAAAAAGAATTTAACTTTTTCCAGAAGATGAACAATGAGGTCATCAATATCTGTTTTGGTCTTCTTGGACAATTTTTTTAATCTTCCCCGAATAATACTTAACACCACCCGTAACACAATGAAAGTCCCAATGAGTATCCCGATAGCATACAGCCACTGCTTAACCGAGTTCTGAAAATAAACTTGATCCAAAATCACAGAATGTCTCCTTTTACTTTACCCTATAACCATTTCGATAGAAAATTAATCATTTCTTCCGGTGGTATCAACCAGATGTCTGCTTCCGTGTCCCTCAATTCTTTACGGACCAGCACACCTAATCCTTTTCCTTTCAAAGAACGAAAGGCATCCTCATCGGTTAAATCGTCACCGAGATAAGACGCAATATAACTATCCTCAAATTCGGATAAAACAATTTCAACCGCATTGCCCTTATCTCTACCCGGAACCCGCAGTTCCAATCCACCATCAAAATTCCGCAATTCTAATTTATATTCCTGCGAAATATTAAGCCACTCCGATTCTACACTTGATTTGATCTGTTGAACATCGTTATCACTCAAACCACGCCAGTGAATAGCCACGCAGCCTGGCTTTAATTCACATCGTTTAGAAAGTCCGATAGATGAGAGAAAATATTGCCCTTCTGCCAATCCCTTCAGGGCAGATTTTTCCATCGGCGCAGTCTCGTACGAGCCATTCGGCAGTAAGCGCTCCAAACCATGACTGCCCCAGATTTCAGGTTGTTTTTTCAGGTTTAGGAGCGGGATCAAATCTTTTGTCCAGCGGCCACTGATGATGCAGAGGTAAACATCATCTTTATCCATAAGCAAATTTAAAACTTCCCGAACACCGGGATAAGGAAAGGCCTTATCCGGATCTTCCCGGAAAGGGGCTAATGTGCCATCATAATCAAGAAATAGAACTTTACGATCCGCCGCTTCCAGACGTCTATAAAAGTGCTCAATGTCAACTTCCGGATTAAGAATTTGCATAATTTATAAAAACTGATTTTTATTAAGAAATGAATTGTAATTCAGAAATATAAATAGTTATGATTTAATTCTATCCGATCCCTGGTATTGTACTTCAGGGCATAGATCAGGGTAAGATATTCCCGCAAATGCCTGGTAATCAGGAAATTTTCCCGGACAAATTCTTTGGCCTTCGCGCCCATCTCACGCATCCTGCCTTCATGATTTAATAAATAGCGAATACGAAATGCAGCCCCTTCCGGAGTGTTTACCAGGAATCCGGTATGATAGTTAATCACCTGAACCCGAATTCCACCGGTATCGCCGCCAATAACCGGACGATGCTTCCACATGGCTTCGGTAACGGTTAGTCCAAAACCTTCTTTTACGGACTTCTGGAGGATGATATGAGAAGCTCGCTGAAGTGCATTGATCGTCCGGTGCGCATCACCGGGCAATAAAAGAATTTTGACATCATCATCTCCAGCAGCTTCCGAACGTACTTCATTTAATACGGCTTCGCCTTCGGGATCATCTGTTGCACCGCCCCCGGCCAGAACAAGCTGCAATCCGGGAAAATATTTTTTGGAAATTTTATAAGCCTGAATAACACCAATCGGATCTTTAAACCTATCGTAACGTGATACCTGCAAAATCATGGGCCGGTGAGGATCTATGTTGAATCTTCCGTACACCTCGTCTACTTCACTTTTAGGAAGATCTGTGTTTTTATCGTGCAAGGGATCGATACTCGGTGGAATTAAATAAATGGGATGTGGCAGTTGTTGCGCAAATGTCGAAAGGGAAAAAATACTGGCGTCATAATCCGTAACAAATTTACGCAGATATTTCCATACCGCCCGATAAGGTCTGCTTAAGTCTATATGACAGCGCCATACCCATTTGCCCTTTCGTTCCGGAAAATGCTTGATAAGAGCCGCCGGTTGCGGATCGTGAATAATAGCCACGTCAGCATTTTGCAGCTTATCCCTTAAAATTTCGGAAGTCTTTTGATTGGTCTGTTCATATTCCTTCAGAAGATTGGCCGGAATATTTACCCGGTCTCCCTGCAAGGCATTGTGAAAACTCTTGGTACATTGATAAAAAGGAGGATCACCGTTTATGACTTCCCAAGAGGTCTCCAAACCGAGTTCCTGCATCAGCGGAACCATTTTATGAAGAATCTCAGCAACACCACCACCTACTCGGGTCGAATTTACATGAACAACTTTGAGGCCTTTTAATGAGGAAGCAAGCTGCCGTAAATGTTCCACCACATCCTCACCGGCATGCTGTGCATATTTTTCCAGTATCGGTTTCATTCGTCTATCCGGTTAATTTCTCTTTTAAAATGTTTGCCACTTTTGTTCTTAATTGATTTAAGGTTAAGAAATAGGGATCAATGGCTGCCAGTTCATGGATCACTTCCTGATATTTTTTTCCCAGCCTTCCCAACCATACCCTCAAATCATCAATGGAATCGGGATTTCGGCGGAGTGCATCAATAAAATGAAAAAAGATGCTGCCCAGTGACATTTTCGGTAAGGCATCCACAAATTCTTTCGGGTCAGATACCGTATGATGGGTATTGAAAATAACAATTTGCGACCTGATGAACTCAAACTGGTCGTCACTCTTCGCCCACAGGGGATATTCCTCTTCGTAGATTCGCTCATCCAAAATCTCAACCAACTCCTGCCGTAATTCTTCCAGTGATTGAAATTCGTTAGGATCGATAACCGCCAGGCGCTCTGCCAAAATTTTATCATGCAAGCTGTGTCTGGCCCATATGGCAAAATCGTTGTGATATTCCGGGTCATCAAATTTAGGCCGGAGTAGCCCCCCCCAGAAGTGGTAATAAATGCTATCCAGGCTTATATCCCGGGAATAATCTCGCAACTCCCTTAAATTCTGTGCTTTTTTACCGGTGGCCACCGCTATCAGGGCACAGTCTTTGATTAGGAACGGATCAATATTTTTCTGAACTGAAGGCATCTTTCTTCTCAAAAATTGGTGAATTTATTATTAGATACTTAAAAATGTGGTATATATAACATAATTTTAATTAAAGCAATTAACAAGCTTTGTTTGTATTAGTTCCACCATCAACACTCATTCTCGGTATGTTTTTACATAAATTCATTATTAAATTATAATATCAATTTTTAATGAAGAGTTGATGAGGTTTTGGTCTCTGATCAACGAAAAATAAATGAAAAATTCAACCTGAATAATAAAAATGGGGTAATAAAAAAATGCAAATTGTAAAACCTACCTTCGTGGTTATTCAACAACGAGTAATGCAGAATATTGATCGAATGTGTCTCAAAGCAAAAAAAAGCGGTGTTAATTTTCGTCCGCATTTTAAAACCCATCAGTCTTTACAAATAGCAAGCTGGTTTAGAGAAAAAGGGGTGAATTCCATCACCGTCTCCTCAGTCGAAATGGCCAAGTACTTTGCAAAATACGGATGGAAAGATATCACCATTGCCTTTCCAACCAATATTTTGGAGATGGATGAAATAAATAAATTGAACGATCAGATTGATTTGAATCTGTTGGTCGAATCGGAAGATGTTGCCTGGTTCCTGGATGAAAAGTTGAAAAAACCGGTCAACGTCTGGATAAAAATTGATACCGGTTATGGTCGAACGGGTATTGAATGGGACAATGCCGATCAGATATTACAACTCTGCCGGACGATCAGGAAATCAAAAAAGTTTAATCTCACCGGATTATTGACCCATTCCGGACATTCCTATCATGTGAAGGGGAAGCAGGCCATCCTTGAAATATACCGGGACACCGTCAAAAAAATAACCCATCTGAAATCCCAACTGAGTGATGGGGGAATCGATCAAATCAAAATATCCGTTGGTGATACGCCAATCTGCAGCGTAGTTGACGATTTTAGTGAGGTGGATGAAATCCGCCCTGGTAATTTTGTGTTTTATGATATCATGCAATTAAATATCGGATCGTGCCGCGAGGAGGATATTGCCGCTGCAGTAGTCTGTCCGGTAGTTGCAAAACATCCGCACAGAAACGAATTAATCCTATATGGGGGTGCGGTGCATTTTTCCAAGGATTATATATCCGATGAGCGCGATCAAAAAGTATACGGTTATGTCTGTGAATTACAGGAGAACAACTGGGGGCCCATTAATACGGAAAATTACCTTGTTTCTCTCTCTCAGGAACACGGTATCATAAAAACATCTCCCGATTTTTTTCAAAGGATTCAGATTGGGGATCTGGTGGCCGTTTTACCTGCGCATTCCTGCCTGGCTATGAATCTGATGAAAGATGATCTGATGATTATTTGAAGTACAATTTGGTCATGTTTCAATTTTATGAACCCGCCACACCGAATCCACAAAATAATGCCTTGAATCATAAAGCTGTTGGACGATGGAATAGCCGGTTGCCTCTGCCAGTTCGACAATATCCGACTCCAGATATTTGTATGAGTATTCGGTATGAATAGACTCCCAGGGTTCAAAATTAAATGTCTGGCCCAACTCCCGGATAAAAACTGTTTGCTTTTCCAGGCTTACCAGATAGCTCTCCATCGCTCCGGTAAACACATCGTAATTTGAGTAGTGTTGAAATTTATCCAGATCGAAATTTGCCCCCAGCTCCCGGTTAATCCGTTGTAATAAATTAAGGTTGAATGCTCTGGTTATCCCCTTTTTATCATTATATGCCTGGCGCATCAAATCAATATCTTTTTTTAAATCAAAACCAGTGATCAGATAATCACCGTCATTCAAAGTATTCCAGAGATTTCTAAGGAAAACACGTGATTGCGGTTTATTAAAATTTCCCAGATTTGATCCGAGAAAGAGAACAAAATTTCTCCCCTCACCCAGCTTGTTGAGCCATTTCAATCCATTAAAATACTCAGCCACAATCCCTTCACACTTCAACCCGGGGAATTTTTCATTCATATTCCGGGTGAGAATTTTCATTGCCCCTTCTGAAATATCGATGGGGACGTACCTGAATTTATATTTCTTCTGCAAAAAATATTCTAACAAGATACTGGTCTTTCTTCCGTCACCGGCACCCAGTTCAACCAGATTAAATGAATGGGTCCTCACCAGATCCGCAATTATCTCCACCTGGGTATTCAGAATTTCAAATTCACAATTGGTTAAATAATATTCCGGCAGATCCATGATCTTCTGGAAAAGCTCACTTCCCCGATCGTCATAGAAATATCGGCTGGAGAGACGTTTGGGAATCTCGGACAAACCCACCAGGACATCCAGGGCAAAGGACCGTTTTTCATCTGCCACATCCTCCAGGTCGGAGGGCGATAAAATTTTGTAATTACCGCTCATCTCAAATTCCTTATTTTATATCCTCTGCTAAACGAAAACCGGTAAATTGCCAGCGTTTATCCGGTTGAAAAAAATTCCGATAGGTGATCCGGGCATGATCTCTGGAGGTTGCGCAGGACCCGCCCTTTAATACCATCTGGTTCACCATAAATTTACCATTATATTCGCCCAGTGCCCCTTCAGCCTGTTTATAACCCGGATATGGTAAATATCCGCTGCCGGTCCATTCCCACACATCACCCAGCATCTGATAGACGTCTTTCCCGTTGCTCTGCTTTTTCGGGTCAGCCGGGAGGGGATGATAAAACTTATCATCGTAGAAATTACCCTGTTCCTGTTTTACTCCCGCCTCCCTTGCTGCAACTTCCCATTCCGCTTCAGAGGGCAATCTTTTATTTGCCCAGCTGGCATAGGCCTCGGCTTCAAAATAACTTACATGACAAACCGGAGCATTCCGAACAATTTTACGCAATCCATTCAAGGTCATTTCATGCCATTCACCATCAATTTTCCCCCAATGAAGTGGCGCTTGCCAGCCATGCTTTTGTACCGTATCCCAGCCATCGGAAAGCCAGAATCGAAAATCGTTATACCCGCCCGCTTCCATAAACTCCAGATACTCAGCATTGGTCACCAGCCGATTTTGTAATTTAAAATCGTCCAGATATGTTTTATGATGTGGTTGTTCATTGTCGTAACAGAACCCATTGCCATTAAAGCCAATTTCATATACGCCACCACCGAATTCGATAAATTCGGATTTGACTCCCGCGCCATTTTGTGCAGAATGCTTTGACGGCTGATAAACTGGGAAGAGCGGATTCATGGCCAGGATGTACTTTATATCGGTTAGTAGAAGTTCCTGATGTTGCTGCTCATGGTTCAGTGCAAGTACTAACAAATCACTGTATTCTTTCCATTGATTTTCTTCAATTTTTCCGGTCAACTCGATCATTCGTTCAGTTACGACCTGGCGATATTCATAAACATCCTTTACCGTGGGACGCGACAGAACTCCGCGTTTGGGCCTCTCCCAGCGGTCGCCAAGAGACTGATAGTAAGAGTTAAACAGGAAAAAATATTTCGGATGAAAGGGTTTATAGTTTCTTATGTATCGATCCAAAAACATGGCCTCGTAGAACCAGCTGGTATGCCCAAGATGCCATTTGGGCGGACTTACGTCTTCAATGGGTTGAACCACGTAGTCTTAGATCATCAAAGGTTTACAAATCTTCTCGGATACATTTCGGACCCTGCGAAAATATTTTATCATTTCATTCTTTGCCAACATATATCATCCCTTTAAATATTATTGCTTAATTAGAATTCAAATTTTCTTCCGGTGTGAATCAGTTTAATTGAAGTACTTTTATCACTGATTTTTGTTCACAATTATGAATCTAGGCCCATAAAAAGGTTGTTCATCGACTCGGCTAAAGTTGGATGGGCAAAGATGCCATCCCTTAATTGAGTATAAGGGATATCTCCCATCATTGCAACCTGCAGGATTGCCATAATCTCTCCACCATCAATTCCCAGAATAGCGCAACCGAGAATTTTATCAGTTTTCTGCTCAACCAGTACTTTCATTACTCCACGTGTTTCATTCATTTCGATGGCCCGGGCAACATAACTCATCGGCATTTTTGCCACCCGGTAACTAATCCCCTTATCACTTGCATCTTTTTCCGAAAACCCCACCCGACCGAGCTGGGGATCAATAAAAACGGTATAAGGTATTTGCCGTCCTGAAATTGTGGCATTACCGCCATCAAGTAAATTCGTGCGCAGAACACGATAATCATCATAGGAAATGTGGGTAAACGCTGGTCCCCCTTTCACATCACCAATCGCGTAGACTTGGGAAGTGGTTGTCTTTAGCTTATCATCTACTTTTATATAACCATGGCGATCGATCTCTATTCCTGCAGCTTCCAAATTGAGCTCATCCGTGTTTGGCGACCTGCCAGTTGCCACCAGCAGTTTATCACCTTCTATTCTGGTTTCGCTCTCAGTTGATCTACAAACCACTTCTATGTTATCACCAGAGGCTGATAAAACTTTTTCTATAGTAGAATTCAACAAGACTTCAACACCATCGTCCTGAATAATTTTGAGCACCTCTTCGGCAATATCCGGATCTTCCCGATTGAATAATTGACTCCCCCGATGGATAACTATTACCCGGCTGCCGAATCGGTGGAACATTTGTCCGAATTCCAGACCGATATAACCTCCACCAAGAATGATCAGATGATCCGGGATTTGGTTCAATTCCATAATACAGGTTGAATCCAGATACGAGATTTTATTTAATCCGGGAATATCAGGGATATAGGG
>CAYVKM010000094.1:0-13988 GCA_964452045.1 uncultured Calditrichaceae bacterium | reverse complement strand
AGTGTAACTAAAATAAAAAATAGGGTATAACTCCCGCATCAACGTGAACTGAAGGTTATGTGGCTTTCGGATGTTTAGCAGAAAACCAGGGTAGTAGATTTGGGATAATAGGAGAGTATACGCTTCAGTCACGTTATGCTTTTTTGTTAGCAAACCCGTTTATTAAAATAACATTGGAGGATGTAATGAAAAGATTAGCATTGGTATGTTGTGTGATTTATTTCTTATCGCTTTGTTTTAGTTGTAAAGATAATTCAACCGAGCCGGAAAGGACCGGCACGATTAAAGGCAAAGTAACAGAAAGTAGCAATGGTAATCCTATCGAATCTGCAAATATTACTACTGATCCAGCTACTAATATTGTTACGTCTAATTCTATCGGTGACTATGAAATTAGCGGAGTTAACCCGGGCTCTTATTCTGTGTCAGCCTCTAAAACAGATTATATTACAAATTCTGTAAATATTTCAGTAACTGCATGTAATTCCACAACCACAGATATTGCGCTCGATTCTGCAGTTCCCACGGCTTCATTTAATGTCGACCCATTAACCGGTAATTCATCTACTACATTTAATTTTGATGCTTCCCAATGTAGTGATAATCAAGATCCTGTATCTGCTTTACAAATCAGGTGGGATTGGGAAAATGATGGGAGTTGGGATAGCGGATATTCCACCACAAAAACTGTTGCTCATCAATATTCCACGGTTGGAACATATACCATAAACATGGAAGTAAAAAATACCAGTGGTTTAACCGATGACACAACTAATCAGGTTATAATCTATCCCTATGAAACTGGAACCGTGACAGATATTGATGGAAATATCTATGGAACAATCGAGATTGGCAATCAATGGTGGATGGCCGAAAACCTGAAAGTTATCCATTACCGTAATGGAGATGCCATACCCAACGTAACAGATGATTCAGACTGGGGGAATCTGGATACCGGAGCATACTGTAACTATCAGAATAATGAGTCTAATGTGGAAACCTACGGCCGTTTATACAACTGGCATGCGGTAGGTGACAGCCGCAATATTGCTCCAGATGGCTGGCATGTACCCACAGATGCGGAGTGGAAAGAGTTAGAGATGTATCTTGGAATGAGTCAGGCGGAGGCGGATGTTG
Organism: uncultured Calditrichaceae bacterium; assembly: GCA_964452045.1. Taxonomy (GTDB): domain Bacteria; phylum Calditrichota; class Calditrichia; order RBG-13-44-9; family RBG-13-44-9; genus CAYVKM01. The sequence goes on along the minus strand of CAYVKM010000094.1, from coordinate 12,851 downwards.
AAGATGACTGGCGTGGAACAGATGAAGGCGGTAAACTAAAGGAGGCCGGAACCAGGCATTGGTACAGCCCCAACACCGGCGCAACCAATGAAACTGGTTTTTCCGCCCTGCCTGGTGGTGATCGCACCGGCATTACCGGTGTTTACAGTAATATGGTTGTCTCTGCCGGTTTTTGGTCTTCTACGGTTGCCTACGTTAGCAATGGAAGGTGTCGTGTTTTGTCTAACGATAATTCACAGGTATACCGCAGTGGCACCATCAATTGTTATAAGCGGCATGGATATAGCGTCCGTTGTGTCAAGGATTAGACTATTTTTCACCTTTACTATCTGGGCTTATGTCGTTACCCCACAGAAATTGTTTCTGAAAGATGGATAAAAATAGCTAAATATGATAAACTACCTTAGCACGTGGCAGGCTAACCAGTAGTCGGAATCTGAATTTAAACGCGTCCGGTTTCATTGCATTATTGATGTATACCCATGCATTTAAATCAGCTCAACCGCATACCGTTATGTGACCAATCGTTACGATGTACTATTAACTCGACTTAAATAAGTAAATACTTTTAATATTTTTCCTTATTTATAATTTAATTATCATAAGTCATAATTGTAATAGAGAAAAGTCAGTAAGAGGTTATAAATTGAAAAAATTCATATGGCCTATTTTATCATGTTTTCTATTCATTAATCTTATTTTCCCCCAAGATTATCAAGAAAAACCGATCTATAAAAACAATATCGGAATAACTGCAGGTATACCTTATATCTCTGGCCTAACCTATGAGAGAACAATAAGTTCAAAATTTTCAGTTCAAGATCATATTGGCTATTTTGTAATGATCAGTTCAATTGGTATAAAAGTTAATTGGACACCATGGTCATATAAAGTCTCACCCTATTTCTTTTTAGGAGATGCTTTGATTAATATGGAAGCAGAAGATTATGGGGATCCAGAGGGGATAGCTAATTATCTTTGGTTTGGTCCAGGTTTGAGTTTTTCCATAAAAAGATTTAAAATATTTGTTGAAGTCTGTGGCTTAGTTGGTGGCAATAAAGACAAAGGCATTGGAGATGATTGGATCTTTCCTCACGATCCAGCTGTCGGGGGAGGATTTTTTTTCCGATTTTAGCCCAAAGGATGAAAGATGAAAGAAATAAGGGTGACTGAAAGAATAATTTTGGTTTTCAGGAAAAGTTGTGTTGTTCATATTAATAAGTAAAACATTATTAATTGACAGTATGATTTTGGCGGGATATCCGATTTTTTTCTTGAATATCTTATTCTAAAATTGTAGATTAAATCATTCAAATCCAGAAAAGAATTTTTTTAATATAGAAGTATATTAAAAAAAAGAACAAACCTTACTCTGACATCCTTCAGGCAGATTTGAGGGCGGTTTATATTAGTACTAGCGTGGTGGTGGGGTGTTTTGAGGGGGCGGAGCTGTATCAGGACTTGATAATGATTGGAATATCAGCAGAATTGTTATGTGTAGGTATAAAAACATTAATATTTCTATATTTAGAAATATGGAAATAAAATGACTATATATAGAAACATTAATAGACGGTAGTCTAATTACTTAATACTTAGTTAGGCTTTAAAACATTACAATGTACTATCCAATGATTGATGATCATTGATATTTATAGGAGATTTTAGCTAACATATTAACAATACGGATTGAAATGCCTATGAAATGTCAAATTAAAATATGCAGAATTAGTTCCTATTTGAATACTATTCTTATAATGGTAATCTCTTTGGAATTTTTTCTGTTTCACATAGTAAACGCACAAATTCAAACGGTAAAAAAGCCTCCAGTTACTCGTGTGGATGCTGTTCGGGAAATCATTCACGGAGTAGAAATCGCAGATCCGTATCGCTGGTTAGAAGACCAGGAAAGTCCTGAAACTCGTGCCTGGATTGAAGCTCAAAATAGTTATACCCACTCGCTGTTTGATGAATTGCCCTATCGTGAAACTCTCATGAAACGGTTTGCTGAATTAATGCGAATTGATAGATATGCCTTTCCTATTGAACAAAACGGTAAATATTTTTTTATGAAAAGAAAGGCTGCTGATGAGCAGTGGGGATTGTATTTCAAAGACGGAATAGGTGCGCCAGAGACAATACTTATAGATACCCACATAACAGACGGCGACCGTTCCAGTTCAATCCAACTTCTAGATGTGTCCCCTGACGGTACTATGCTGGTTTATGGTATTCGGTCCGGAGGTGAAGATGAACTGAAACTTCGGATTTATAATGTGGGAAATCGCCGCAATTTAGAAGACCAGCTCCCCAAAGGCGTTATATATGGTTTGGTTTTCAAAAAGGATAACAATGGATTTTACTATTCTTTGCTGAATAGGGATATTGGACCACGCTTATATTTTCATAAAATTGGGACTGATTATAAACAGGATATCAAATTATTCGGTGACGGAATAGGAGTAAAAGAGGGATTAAGCCTTTATGCTTCACAAAATGGAGATAATATTTTGGTTGTTGTTGAGCATGGATGGACGAAAAGTGATGTTTATGTATTAGACACCCGGCTGCAAAAACCTGCAACACCTATTGTAACTGGACTTAATGGTAACTTTTTTCCTCAGATGGCAGGTGATAAGCTTTTTATCCAAACCGATTGGGAAGCTCCTGCCGGTCGAATATTTTGTATTAATATGAATAGACAGTCTATAAAAAATTGGAAAGAAATAATACCCGATGGTGACGATGTCATACAAAAATTTGTATTATTAAGTGATAAACTCATTGTCCATTATCTTGCTAATGTATCATCAAGATTGAAAATATTTTCTCTGGATGGCAATTTTCAAGGTGAGATATCACTACCGGGTCTTTGTACGGTCAACAATCTTTCCAGCGCTGATCATGGTACAAAAGTATTTTACGATGTACAATCCTTCAACCAACCGCGGACTACTTTTTGTTACGATTTCATAACGAAGGTTTCGACTATTTGGGCTACTGATAAAGTACCGATAGATCCCGATATGTATATAACCAATCAAGTTTGGTATTCTTCTAAAGATGGAACGCAAGTACCAATGTTTTTAGTCCATAAAAAGGGATTAACACTGCAAAGTAATCATCCAACATTATTATATGGATACGGAGGCTTTAATATCAGCATTACACCTAACTTTAATCCCTTTTTTGGATTATGGATCGAACTAGGAGGAATCTATGCTGTAGCGAATGTACGAGGTGGTGGAGAATTTGGAAAAAACTGGCATCAAGAAGGTATACTTGAGAATAAACAAAATGCGATTGATGATTTCATTTCGGCTTCAGAATGGCTTATAGAAAACCAATACACAAATCCTGATAAATTGGCAATTCAGGGCGAAAGCAATGGTGGACTCTTGGTAGGAGCAGCATTGACTCAGCGTCCTGATCTTTATAAGGCAGTTATTTGTGAATTTCCTGATTTAGATATTATCGGATATCCAAGATTTGCCTCAAATCCAGCAGGAATGTATGAGTATGGTGATGCATCCAAATATAGTGATTTTCAGTATATCCGAAAGTATTCACCTTATCAGAATGTTCATGATGATATAAAATACCCTGCTGTCTTATTTATTACAGGCGATTCAGATACAAGAGTTCCGCCTCTTCAGGCACGGAAAATGACCGCTCGGTTACAGGCATTATCAAAATATGAGAATCCAACTCTTTTATTATATGATACGAAGGCAGGTCACTCAGGTGGGAGAACGTTAAGCGAGTACATTAACCTCTTTTCATACAAAATGAGTTTTCTTTTTTGGCAACTTAACTATTCATATACAAAATGAGAGCCTTAGAACTACCAGATAATTACAACCCGGTATCAGAGATAGATTTTCTTTAGTAATGATTTTGTGTTGAATGAATAGAAATTTATTATATGGTGGGTTAGCGTCCGTATATATTTTGCAGTGATAGTTATTTAAAAAGTTATCGTGAATTATTTGTAACTTTAATTGTAAGTATCTTAAATTATATGGTTTAATCGCCCAATCTGTGCATTAACTTGACAAAAACGCTGTCAGGTTTGGAGCTATGCTAATGTTTATCTCAAAACTTGCCTTTCCCATAATGTAGATAAGCGTTTTTGCAAGTTATGCTTGCTGTTAGTTGTTGAACCAAAAGTTGATCTAAAATGAAAATCCCCAAATATTTGTACAGATATAAAAGTTTAGACGGTGAATCTTTTCATCATACATTGGACATTATTTTAAATAATAGAATGTATACTCCGAAAGCAGAAGATTTGAATAATCCTTGTGAGGGATTTTATACTTGGGTGGAAAATGAATTTAAAGAAATTGGTGATATTGAGAAACAGAGGATGGTTAGAATTTTATCATTTTCAGAAAGTTATAATGACAACTCATTATGGGCTCATTATACAAACGGGTTTAAGGGAATTTGTTTTGAATTTGATGCTGAAAAAATACAGAATAAACTTAAATATGAAGGTGGTTTATCACAAGTTATATATAGTGATTCAGTACCACAAATTTCTTTGACTGATGATAAATACAAAGATAGATATATTTATAAAAGTAAAGAATGGGAACATGAAAAAGAATGGCGTTTAATTACTTCAGAAAGCAATGAATATTTTGATTTTAATGATGATTTTCTTTCTTCGGTATTTTTAGGTCCCAAAATCAATAAGAATGTAGAAAAAGTAATAATAGCATTGCTTAAAGAAAAGTCGAAAATCCCAAAAATTAAAAGAATTGGATTTTCAACAAAAAGTTACAAAATGATTATCAAACAACAACTAACTAGGGCTTAAAGCCGACCCTGTGAGACGGGCAGGTTATGCCTGGCGGTTAGGAGCCAATCAATTCTTTAGAGAAACATAAAGGAAAGAAATGAAATCACCGACTAACAAGGATTCTGTAATCGCCCGATACATTGAGGGACCGACATTACTTGAGAGAGCCCTTAAAGGCTTAAAAGAATCTGATTTAGATACTGCCCCTTCTAAAGGCAAGTGGACTATCCGGCAAATTGTGCACCACATTGTAGATGGGGATGATATTTGGAAAACATTTATTAAACAAGCGCTTGGCAACGACCAAAGCGAATTTTCACTGGATTGGTATCGTGCATTCCCACAAGACACCTGGGCTGACCGTTGGGCATATGCCCAACGGCCGATTGGAGTATCTCTTGCTCTGCTTAAGGCAATTAGAGCTCACGTGATACAGCTTCTTGAGCATGTGCCGGATGGATGGAACCGAGCCGTAGGATTTCGTGAACCAAATGGTAAAATAGAGATAGTGCCGGTAGGCTTTGTCATTGAGATGCAGGCTGACCATGTTGCTCATCATATGCAACAAATAGAAGCAATTTTAAGATAAAATCTGGCTCCTAACTCGGGCTTCAAGCTGACAGGGAGGGCGTTAAGTTTTTTTTAATTTTCAGATGATCATCTAAATTTTTACAGTTAACAAAACATAACTTAGTAAACGCATTCGGGCAACTTATACCCTATTCACTACGTATACAATCCAATAAATACATTTACAAAATAATAATAAGTCATAATCAAGATTTTTTGAACAGCGATAAATTAGGAGTAACAAGAAAATGAAAAATTTACTTATTATTTTTCTATCATTTTATTCCCTTCTCTTATTCGGATGTTCAAAAGACAATTCTGAAATTATACCTACACAAAATACGATAATTAATATTGAGCATTCAGCATCAGGTTGGGAATTGTATAGTTGGAAAATTGAAGATCACTGGAAATATTCAATCTTAATCGGGACCAATCGATTAAAAACATATGAGGAAGTGACTGCCAGTAAAATAGTGATTACAGGTGAGAAAAAATTGAAAGAAATCTTGAAGCTGTTTCCTGAAGGTGAGTATATCACCTGGATTGGTCAGGGTTGGTTAGAGAGGTGTTGGCAAGCCGAATATAAAAATTTGGAATTACCTCCCACAATAATCATCGAAGATATTAGACAATATTGTATTGAGATGAACTTGATATTATATGTAACGGATTGATAAAAAATAATTAATTTAAGATATATAAAAATTGTTGTTGTCACTCCAATTTCGTGGTGTAAGGATTATAAGTATACTCCACCATTATGTGATGTAAAAATTTAAAATCCTATATTAATTAGGAAAGATCTATGAGATCAAAGATCATAATTCTTTGGGTTTTAATAATCACATCGTTTCAATTTATTTTTCAAGCTAGTATATTTTCTCAAGCAAATAAAGATGATTCACTTACAACCCAAATGCGCATGGCAATCATTGAAAAAATTGAAGAAATATTTAGTGAATACTATCCGTTGCCTGAAGTTTCAGTAGAGATGATAAATTACATCAACAAAAGAAAAACAAAAGGTGAATATGAGCAATTCAAAAATATTGATGAGTTCACATCTCAACTAACCAAAGATTTGCGTTCAAAATCAAATGATGATCATATTAAAGTTTATCCATATGAAAAGATTCCTGATGACTTATTAGCCGAAATAAAATTGGGAACTCCAGAAAATAATTACGGCTTCCAAAAGGTTGAAATCTTGCCTGGAAATATTGGTTATATTAACCTTACTACATTCAATAATCCCAGGTCAGCAGGACCAACAGCAATAGCTGCAATGAATTTTGTTGCTCACTGCGATGCATTGATCATTGATCTTAGATTAAATGGTGGTGGCGATGAAGCGATGGCTCAATTTTTAAGTAGTTGGTTTTTTGATAAAAGCACGCATATGACAGATACTTTTGTTCTTAAGAACAATGTATCGGAACAAAGATGGACACAAGAGTGGGTCCCAGGACCACGAATAACTGAAGCACCAATTTACATCCTTATGAGTAGTTTTACCTATTCTTCAGCAGAAATATTTGCATATCAGTTACAGCAAATAGGAAGGGCAAAGATTATTGGTCAAAAAACGAGAGGAGGAGTACACGGCGTAAAATATATGAACTTTCCTAATTTACAAATTAATCTAAAAGTTCCGTATATAACAGAAATAAATCCATATTCGAAAACGAACTTTATTAATGGGATCATACCTGATATTCAAACATCATCAGAAACAGCATTGATTGTAGCTAATTTAGAAGCTGCTAAGAATTTATTGTCAACTGAAAAAAATAGCAAAAAAAGGTATATGCTTGAGTGGACAATTTCTGGTTGTGAGATAGATCTAAATCCCATAACTCTTGATGAAATTAAACTTTCCGAATATGTTGGCACTTATAAAAATATTGAAATTATCCTTGATTGCGGCAGGTTAATGCTTCAGAGGAGAAACTTTTTGATACAGGAAATGGTGCCTATGGGGAATGATCTTTTCAAATATAAAGATGTGAATGAACATAAATACAGAGTTCAATTTACGCGTAATAAGAAAGGGAAAGTGACAGGTTTATATGATCTTGACCATGACGGCGATAAATATCCAATAAAAGAACGTGAAAATAACTAATCACTCTATATAACAATGGCATTTACTCTGACGCCTTAACCTTCATTTGATACAGAGTTTAGTTTTTATTTCAAAATATTATAATTATTGATGCATGGATGCGTAAAGGTCGGCGCAGAATATTTCAAACGTTAGGCTGTATTTCGTTAAATATAAACAACTGATTTTACATAGGTAATTTTATGAAGAATCTAAATAGGCAAAATGTATCCTCGGGTAGTCCGTATGAACCCATCGTAGGAATTTCCCGGGCTGTTAGAATCGGTAATTTCATTGCAGTTTCCGGAACTGCACCAATTGGACCTGATGGCAAAACTATTGGAGTTGGAGATCCAAAAATGCAAGCTGAACATTGTATCAACATCATCCACGAAGCATTACAAAAAGCAGGTGCAGATTTAAATGATGTGATACGAACAAGGCTTTTTCTCACAAGAATAGACGACTGGAAAGTAATAGCAGAAGTACATGGCGAGTACTTTAAAGACATTCGTCCTGCCTGTACCATACTGGAAGTTTCCCGATTTGTCAATCCTGAATGGCTGGTAGAAATAGAAGCTGATGCAATTACTTCAAATGAGGGCTAACTAATATTTGCCCTAAAAAGTCCCCGAAAAATCGGGACAGGCAAGCGTAAAAAGTATTCCCGCCTTAAATAAAAGAAGAACCATAACTGCTTAAATACAATACTTTTCCCTGAATAATAATCTTAAATACGATTTCGCCAACAACTTTTTGACAAATTCTCGTTACCCCACTTTAACTTCCTTTTTTCCTTCTTTAATAACACGCCTGTAAATTTTTTAGCTTCCTCAAAATAATATTTAATCCCGAAATAATATAGGAATAGGTCTTTAATTCACACACACCCTTAAGAACACCAATCATGTTATCGGTCTTTTTCAGGGGATGTTCGAAAAGAACATTTTGACCTTTAATCCGGGATGGGACAGCAATGCCAATAAACTGGATAAATTTACCGACGTTCGTGAGTTGCAGCGCAAACTGAAAGCGCAGGGTGTGCAGCTGGTGAGCGAAGCCGATGAAACCAGCACCGGACCGGCAAGTTTTATGGCGGTGGATCCGGATGGAAATCCGATCCTGGTTGATCAGCATGTCTAGAGGGGTTTTACATAGACCATACTGAAGTTTGCATAATCAATCAAGCAAGGAATCTAACAAATTTTTACTAGTGATTTTTTGAATTATAATTATAATGTCATTTAAGTCGACCAGGTTAATATAAAAATCAAAAAACACGATTGGGATCGACTTCTAAAAAATTTAGTAATTTAATTAAAGCCTCTTTGTGTTTGCTTTTTTCCATTCTCCTCAAATTTAGCAATTTCCATTGTATTGCCGGAAGTTTGCGCACATTCGAAAGTGGAAACAATTGCCAATCTGGTTTTTTATTTTTAAATGATGCAATAAATATTCGGTTTTCTTCATTCAGGGATCGATTAACCTGCCTAATTAACTCATCACGGGTTTCGAGTAAGTCATCTAATGATATAGGATTGATTGTCATTCCCTGGAATTCATTGATAAATGTTTTAGTTATATCTTTCAAGCTAGGATTCAGCAATTCTATTATTGGTCTTGGATGACTCAATAAATAAATGATGAATGCCTGTTTGATTTCTTCGGTTATACCTTCATACCCCATTAGCAATTTAACATCGAACAGATCCCGGGGATGTTGCCGGTCCAGTGCTGCACAGATTTTTCCACCATACAGATCTGGAATAGACAGTATTTGGGCTTCTACGAATTTCTCAAAGTAATTGCTGGCTTTTGGCACCAAAGACCTAGTTAATGGTTCAAATACGGTTCCCCGTATTACCAAGTTAGGTTCTATTTTTATTGGAAGATCCCCAATATTTACAACCAAACCATATACTTTATCTTCTTTTGATTTCGATGAAATTCTGGAATTCGAAAAACGTTTTTCTATTCTTTTTTTTAGATTAATCATTTTATTATGAATATCATCAAGTGCAGATGTTCTGGTGTTAACCGGCAAATAAGTCAAGTCGATATCAACAGACAGTCTGGGAAAATCTCTTACAAAAAAATTGATTGCTGTTCCACCTTTAATCGCAAAGTCCTTATCCATATCAATAAGCGGGAGAATTTCCAACAATAAATCAGCCTGCTTAAAATAAATGCTATCTTTCACCGTTAAAGCTCTGCAGGAATAGTTATCTGATATTTATTATCAAGCCGACCATTTTTTATAATAGATCTTTTGCCTTTACCCAGATTAACTTTCTGTATTGATATTTTTTTAAACCAGGCATGCTTTTGTTTTTCCGCCATATACAGAAATAACCTTTTAGCTTTTACAGATCGACAATTCTCCAATAATAGCTGTATAATATTAGGACGTAAGGTAATCAGATTTTCCATTAGCAAAAAAGCTTCTTGAAATGTCTGTTTTCCCGGAATCTGATCTACCATTTCCAGGGTAGCTCGTTCCGGCGAAGAGATTCGAATCGTAAAATCTTTATGAAAATAGTCCGAAAAAGTGTTCTCCAATTTACCGGAAAACAGATTTCTATGGACGATGTGAAGATTAACATTCCAGTTATAATTGAGAAACCATCCGGGAAACCCGGTTTTAGACAAACCATACAAGAATGCTGTTGTCAATTCCTGCGTTATAAAGTGACTTTGCCCTTTTAAGACAAGAGCTGTTTTACCTCCTACATAAACTGGTAAATTCAATTGTTGCTGTAAGGCATAAACACCTCCAACCCAATCTACTTCTACATTCCTGGGAATATAGGCACCTCTGCCTACAGCCTCCAGCCAACCGCTTTTTTTATAACGATTGATGAGTTGTTTAGAAAAACCTTTTTTTTTAAGGAAAGCTGAGGTATAAACAGTTCCTTTCGGCCAGTTTTGAATTAACTGGTTTATTTTTTCCATAGTTAGTCTACTCTTAGTTTACCTTCTTAGATCAATTTTAAACTCTTTTACTTGGTTTATAATTATACTAATCGGTCTACTATTAGTTTACCTATTCAAATAAATACAAACCGTTTCCTGAATATACAAAATCGTATAGAAAGAAACTTAAGATTATATATAATCATTGTGTCTAATAAAACTTCTTAATTATCATCAAGTTGAAATAAAGAATCATTCTTTAATGTTTTTAGATTTGGGTAAATCATACAGGCATTCAAATAGTATTTTCGTGCTTCTTTAACATTACCATCATAGATCCTTAAAAAATAGGCGTAATTATAAACCATTTGATAATTTGATGAATCAATTTTTAAGGCTTTTAAAAAATATGTCTTGGCAATTTCAGGCTTGTTCAATTTCTGTGAATATAATATAGCAAGGTTTGAATTAGCATCTAAATGATTTGGACATAACTTGATTGTAATTTCATAATAATTTTTTGCTTCAGAAAATTCCTGTAAATGAAAATGACAAATAAAAGCAAGTTGATAAAAGATTTTATAATTATTAGGTTCAATTTTACCGGCCATTATATAATATTTTTTTGCTTTTCTAAAATTACTATATTGAGTCTTTAGAAGGCTGGCATAATTATATATTGCTTCAAATCTTGAAGAATCAATCTTAATTGCTCTCAGAAAATGTAGTTCTGCATTTTTATAATCCTTGAAATAATTCATGAGTAGATTACCCAAATTGTTATGAGCATCATAAAAATTTTCATTTATCGTAAGTGCTTTTAAGTAATATTCTTTTGATTTATCTCTATCTTTATAATGTTCAATATAAAGAATTCCCAAATAATTGTAAGGTTTATCATAGTTAGAATTTAACTGAAGAGCCTCAAGATATTGCTTTTCTGCATTTTTATAATCTTTATAGTATTTTTGAAGAACAAATCCATAAGAAGCATGTAGTTCTGGATTATTATCATCAATCTTTAAAGCTTTTTCATAACAACTTTTTGATAATTGAAAACTATCAAGTTTTGATTCATATAAATCTGCTAAATTTATATATGCTTCAATCATGTCAGGATCATTTTTTAAAGCAGATTTATAATAAATTCTTGCACTATCAAAATTTTGATAATTTGATTCATATATTATTGCCAGATTATTATCTGCCGCAGCAAAATTAGGATTAATTTGAAGAGCTTTTATAAGATGGTGTTTTGCTTTGTCATAATATTGATCGTAATTGTAATATAAGAAGGCAAGTTCAGAGTAAGCCTCAAAAAAATTTTGATTAATATTGATAGCCTTTAGAAAATGTGATTCAGCTTCTCTATATCTTCCATAATGATCCATAAGTAATTTTGCGAGATTAAAGTGGGCTCCCTCATTCAAATTATTTCTCTCTAGTAAAATATTTAAGGTAAATAAACAACTATCATACAAACCTATATTGTTGTAACAATTAGCAGAGTAAAATAAAATATCATCATAATTTTTAGATTTTATTTTACCATTAAATTTAAAGTACTGTAAAGCTTGATTATATTTTTTTCTATTATATGCTTCAATGCCAAGTGTCCAATAGATTAAATAATCTAAATCATTTTGTAAATATCCCTTTTTTAAATCAACCATGCTTTCGATCTTTTCATATCCGGTTTTTCCAAATGATTTAATATTGTATGTAGTATCTTTTAAATAGTAATATTTCAGACAAGCAATATCCGTATCTGGAAAACACTTTTCAAAGTAGTCACCCCAAACAACTAAATCTGCACCAAATTTTTTACCGATCTTCCTTCCTTCCTCAAATGTTGTCGGACACAATTGATTTGTATCAATTTTTACTTGTATGTTCATTTTTTTCTCTTCTTTTAACTCTAATAGTCTCCTACGAAGAGTTTCCTCAACTTTACTCTCCTTTATTTTACAATCTTCCAAAGGTTCAAAGGGTAAAATCAATATATTAAATGAACTATCTGTTCTTGTAAATGGGATTATTTGAGTATCAGACTGTTTAGTATCTGATATTTTTATAATATTTTTTATTTCCTCCTGACCATTCAATATCTTATTTTGGTTAGCTTTTGTTGCACCAATCATTTGACCGATAATCCACAGTAAAATTGTCAAAAGCAAACCAAAGAGATGAATATTTGGGTTTTTTAATAATGGTATTTTCTTAAATTTTCCAAAACTGTGGACATAGCAATAATTAGTTCCTTTGATTGCCCGGTTTCTGCAATCTTTATGTTTTCGAGTTTTTGCTTTACATTTTTGCGATGGTGCAATCATGGTCTATAATCAATTTTCGAAAACCAATCTATTAATTAAACTTCCTAATTCAATTTATATTATAAAATGTGTTGTCTTAGCCATGTGTTTACGGATTAGTGAGAATAAATGAAGTTCAATG
>CAYVKM010000093.1:12199-14244 GCA_964452045.1 uncultured Calditrichaceae bacterium | reverse complement strand
GAATAATGCGCCGTCCATTAAGCAGTTCTTCAATCCGGTGCGCAGACCAGCCAACTACCCGGGCCATCGCAAACAACGGGGTGTAAATGTCCCGCGGGAATCCCAGTAAATCGTAAACAAATCCCGAGAAGAAATCAACATTGGGTGAGATAACCTTTTTGGATTTTTTTATCTTCTGGAATAATGCCGGTGCCAGTCTTTCCACATTCAGGTACAACTGGTGTTCATCGGATCGTCCCTTTTGTGCGGCCAAATCCTTGGCTTTATTCTTCAGGATAATGGCGCGCGGATCGGATTTGGTGTAAACCGCATGACCCAATCCATAGATCAATCCCTGCTTGTCGTGGACCTCACCCTTTAGCATTCTCTCCAAATAATGTGACAATTCGTCATCATCCTTCCAGTCTTTTACATTTTCTTTTATGTTGGTCATCATGTCCATCACCGAAGAATTGGCCGCACCATGTAATGGCCCTTTCAGCGACCCGATTGCAGCCGATATGGCAGAATAGGTATCAGTATGGCTGGAGGTAACCACATGGGTGGTAAAAGTAGAATTGTTACCGCCACCGTGATCCGCATGAAGCATCAGTGCCAGATCCAGAACATCTGCTTCTAACTTATTATATTGTCGGTCCGGTCTTAACATGTAGAGAAAATTCTCGGCACAGCATAAGGTCGGATGTGGTGGGTGCACAAAAAGTGACTCGCCATGGAGTTTATATCGCATTGCCTGATAGGAATATGCGATAATCGTGGCAAACTTGGCGATAAGATCCAGACATTGCCTTACCACATTTGGAATAGAAATATCATCCGGATTTGGATCCGCGCCATAAAGGACGAGGATCACCCGTTGGAGCTTGTTCATCACACTTGGGCTGGGGAATCCCAGAATGGAAGTCTCATTCAATCCGGGTGGTAAATTTGTCCGGACATTCAGATAATCTTTGAAATCCTGTAATTCCTGACTATTTGGCAGTTTCCCAAAAATCAGAAGGTAAATCACTTCGGTAAAACCATGCCGTTTCTCCTTCTCAACACCGGCCACCAGGTCATTAATGTGCATTCCCCGGTAGTACAATTCTCCGTCTACCGGGATCACTTCTTCATCGACAATCTTAAATCCGATAACACTGGAAATCTTGGTCAAACCAACCAGAACCCCCGAACCGTCATCATTTCTCAAACCGCGTTTAACCGAAAACTTTGTATACAGGTCACGCTCAATTTCGGCGGTTTTCATTAGTTGGTCTGTAGCATATTTGACGAAATCTTGGCTCATGAGGCTTTATTCTCCTATGGTTTTGTTATCTATTGAACATAATTTAGAAATTCTTTATTTTAAAGTAAAATTTTCTTTTACATTTTTTCCAAATTTTGGGAGACCTGTACAATAAATATTACTTGTAAACATAATGATTCTTTGTATTGAAATAAAAGTATCAAAAATTTTTATTGCCATTATTGTGCTTCTTATGAAAAGAATTACCAACTTTCTATTTTTAAAAGCTAAAATTCTTTCCTAATTTAAAATGATGATCATTTAAAAAGGTTGCACCAATGTCAAAAAATAAAAGACTGTTTCTCATAGATGGTTCTGCTCTTTTTTATCGTTCCCATTTTGCATTTATCCGCAATCCACTCATGAATTCAAAAGGGGAAAATACCAGTGCGGTATTTGGTTTCGCCAGTTCATTGATTAAAATACTTACCGATGAAAAACCGGATTATATTGCGGTGGTGTTCGATACCAAAGAGCCTACCTTCCGCCACAAAAAATATAAGGAGTATAAAGCAACCCGGGAAAAGATGCCCGAGGAGATGATTAATCAATATCCCATGATCATCGAATTAGTGGAGGCATTTGATGTTCCGCTTATTGAAAAGGAGGGCTACGAGGCAGATGATGTTATTGCTACCCTGGCCAGGGAAGCGGAAAAGAGGGAGATCGAGACCTTTATGGTTACCGGTGACAAGGATTTTATGCAACTGATCTCACCTTCCATCAAAATGTATGTCATCCGCCCGGGAAAAGAGGTGGA
>CAYVKM010000093.1:0-12099 GCA_964452045.1 uncultured Calditrichaceae bacterium | reverse complement strand
ATGGCCCAGAAATATTTAAACTATAAAATGGTACCTATCGAGCAACTGATTGGTGAAAAAGGCAAGAAGCAAAAAAGTATGCTGGATATTGATATCGAACTGGTTTATCCCTATGCCTGTGAAGATGCCGATATCACTTTCCAGTTAAAGGAGCTGCTGGAAAAGCGACTACAGGAATCCAAAACATACGATCTTTTTGAGAATATTGAAATGCCCCTGGTAGCGGTGCTGATGGAAATGGAGAAGAACGGGGTAAAACTGGACACCGAATTTTTGAAAAAGATGTCTGATGAAATCGGAAAAGATTTATCAGTTCTTGAAAAAAACATCTACGAAATTGCCGGGGAGACTTTTAATCTGAATTCGCCTCAACAACTGGGAACGGTTCTGTTTGAAAAGATGGGAATTCATAAGGAGTTGGGAAGCAGAAGACCCGCCAAGACTGCCACCGGTCAATTCTCTACTTCTGAATCGGTTTTGGAAAGGTATGCCGATCACGAGATTGTGAGCAAGATTCTGGAATATCGTAAATTAACCAAGCTAAAATCCACCTATGTGGATGCCTTGCCTGCGCTGATCAGCAAACGAACCGGTCGGCTGCATACTTCTTTCAATCAAACTATTGCTGCTACCGGAAGGCTATCCAGCAGCGATCCGAATCTGCAGAATATTCCTATCCGGACCGAAATAGGGCGGGAAATGAGGAAAGCCTTTATTCCCGGTGATTCCGACGACTGGATTTTAAGTGCGGATTACTCCCAGATCGAACTTCGGATAATGGCCCATTTATCGGGTGATAAGGCCCTGATCGAGGCGTTTAAAAAGGGCGAAGACATCCATGCCAGCACGGCAGCCGCCATTTTTAATATACCGCTGGAGATGGTGAATGCGGATCATCGCCGGAAAGCAAAAGAAGTTAACTTTGGCATTATCTATGGTATTTCCCAATACGGACTGGCTTCCCGTTTGGGTATTTCCAATGAGGAGGCGAAGGAGATTATCGATAAATATTTTATTCGTTTCCCCCGGGTGAATGATTATATGATTCACACCATCGCCTTTGTTCAGAAAAACAAATTCGTAACAACCATTCGGAATCGTCGCCGGTATATCCCGGAGATTGACAGCACCAATATGAGTGTTCGTCAGAATGCCGAGCGGATGGCCATTAATGCAACCATTCAGGGAAGTGCAGCAGATTTGATAAAAATCGCTATGATTAACATCCAGCATAAAATTGAAAAGGCGAACTATCGTACGAAGATGACTCTCCAGGTTCATGATGAGCTGGTTTTTGAAGTTCCTTCAGCAGAATTAGATAAAATCCAAAAGCTCGTGAAAGAAGAAATGGAAAATGCCATTAAATTGGATGTACCGGTAAAAGTAGACGTCGGGGTAGGAAAAAACTGGCTTGAAGCCCATTAATTTTTATTATAGATTTTAGTGATTTGATTAGTCTGATAGATTGGTGAGGAATTAAATCCAGGCAAATAGAGGAAAAGGATTATGACCAAATCGACCCGTGATATCATGTTGCGAGAAAATCGGATTATTATCGGAATGCTGGGTATCCTGACCGTTATTGCGGTTGGTTTTGTATTATACCAGATCCGGTCTATCGTTCTACCGTTTGCCCTGGCAATTTTTATCAGTTATGTTCTTAATCCGGTCATCCAGTTTTTCGAGGATAGAAAAATACCCACCTTTCTGGCAATTCTTTTGGCTTTGTTTCTGACCTTTCTGGTTCTCAATCTGTTTGGTGTCCTGATTTATTCCAGTGTAAAGTCATTTGCAGTTGAGTTTCCCAAGTATGAACAACGACTGGCAACATTGTTTTACAAAATAGTCGATTTTTTCAGAATTCCCAGGGAAGTGTTCAGTCCCCATACCGCAACCGGGGACCGGCTCCGCTGGCTGGACTCTATCCAGAATCTGTCTCTCAATCAGATTGTCTTGAATACACTGGGATCGATATTGAATTTCATGTCCAATACTGTGTTGGTTCTGCTTTTTCTCCTTTTTATCTTCATTGGCCGGAATCAGGTGGTGAAAAAACTGGGTATCGCCTTTGAACCGGATACCTCCGAGCGACTCTCTGCAATCCTCCAGAATATTAATAAGCAGATCCAGAAATACCTGATTGCCAAAGGTCTCATCAGTCTGGCAACTGGTTTGCTTTTTTTTATAATCCTCACCTTTTTTAATGTGCAGTTTGCTATCATCTGGGGACTGCTGGCATTCTTGCTAAACTTTATACCCAATATCGGTTCTTTGATTGCCACATTGCTTCCACTGTCCGTTGCCCTGATTCAATTCGATAGCCTGACCACGCTATTATGGTTAACGCTCCTGTTGGGAGGCGTACAATTCCTGCTGGGTAATATCATCGATCCGCGCTTTGTTGGCCAGAGTGTAAACCTCAGCCCTCTGGTGGTTCTGTTTTCCCTGATGTTCTGGGGATGGTTATGGGGAATTATCGGAATGTTTCTGGCTATACCGATATCGGTGGTTATTAAGATCTTTTTTGAGAATATAGATTCACTCAGGTTTATCGGGGTAATGATGAGTGGTACCCATAAATCCGCTTGACCATGAACTGATCATGGCATCAATGGTCCAATAATCCTTCTTCCTTAAAACTGAAATAATGTTTTTCACCAATGATGATATGGTCGAGAACCGGGATGTCCAGAATCTTGCCTACCTCTACCAATCGATTGGTAATGGCACGATCCTCACCCGATGGTTGGGTTTCGCCGGATGGGTGGTTGTGTAGCAAAATAACTGAGGCTGCTGAATCGGTAATAGCAGGCTGAAATACCTCTCTGGGATGTACCAGCGATGCATTCAGCGTTCCTTCGGATATTTTTTGATCGCGCATTAATATATTGGCGCTGTTTAATAGCAACACGAAAAATAGTTCCTTTTTTAATCCCCCTATCCTGGGACCAAATTTTTGATAAACCACTTCTGGTGAGGTGATTTTTATTTTTTCCTGTGAGGGAAGAGAAGCTATCCTCCGGGCGATTTCAAATGATGCAGCCAGCGTGATGGCTTTGGCCGGCCCGATACCTTTAAGTTTAATAAAATGCCGGAAATCTGTTCCGGTTAAATTATGCAGATCACCATACTGGTTTAATATGGTTTTAGCCAGATCAACTGCAGAAAGTTTATGGCTTCCGGTTCGAAAGAGGATCGCTAATAATTCAGAATTAGAAAGATATTCAGGTCCAAGTGCCATTAGTTTTTCTCGTGGACGTTCATCCTCCGGCCAGTCTTTAATTCGAGTCGGATAGAAAACTGGTTCCTCAATTTTCATCGTATTAACCCTCCTGGTAAAATTCCCAAAAAATTATTCAGATGTGTTTAAAAAGATTTTTTCGAATACAATATATTTGAATGTTGGAGGAATAAACACTCACTAGTAGAATTGTAACTTGAAAATTTGCAGATAATTTAATGAAATATAAATTCCGGTTGATTCCGAAATAACCTAATTGGCTTTATTAGCCTGAAACCAGGTTTTAATGTAATCGACAATATCATGAGTATTGGTCCCGGGTCCGAATAACTTACCCACACCCATTTTTTCCAGTTTTTCCATATCTTCTTCGGGAATAATTCCACCCCCGGTCAAAAGGATATCATCAAGACCTTTTTCTTTCATCAAACTCATTACTTTAGAAAAAAGCGTCATGTGTGCGCCGGAAAGAATACTTAAAGCTACAACATCGGCATCCTCCTGCAATGCGGTTTCCACAATCATTTGAGGTGTCTGGCGTAGGCCGGTATAAATTACCTCCATACCCGCATCCCGCAAAGCAGCAGCAACAACCTTCGCCCCACGATCATGTCCGTCCAAACCGGGTTTTGCCACAAGTACTCTGATTTTACGCTCCATTCTGGACTCCTAATTCGTTCGGTATTATTAATGTTAATAAAGACTATAGGAATATAATTTTTTTACCGATCATAATCAATATTGAAACTTTTAAGATGTATTGGAGGATTGACAAAATTATTTTTTTGTTTATAATTTTTGAGTATAAATCTATATTTCACTAAGGATAAATAGGATAGTTTATAATTAATTAAATCATCACAAAAATTCTTTATTTTCTACAAAATAAAATAATTTTTTCTTTTCTTGAAAATGTAAATATCAATTTAATATATTGTGAAGAGATTAATTAAACAGGAGATCAGGTATGTTTCAAAAAAACTTGTTCACATATCAATCGAGTTTTAGTCTCCGAAAATTATTTGCTTTGTTCATTGGAATTTTATTTCTAGTACTGACTTTTGGTTGCGAAGAAAAGGTAGAAAAGCCAGATGAATCGATGGCTTTTTCCCAAAAGCTTACCTGCGAAGGATGCCACACAGATCAGGTCACTCTGCAAAAATTAGCTCCCGGGTATGACCCGCAACCCCCTTCCAGCGGTGGTGGCTGAGGTGGCTCTGTTCCTCCGGTGGAGAAATGGAAAAAAGTAGCAATTATTGGTAGCGATGGACAGGAATTTCTGAATTCCATACACGGGAAACAGCCGTGTGTTAGCTGTCATGGTGGTGTTGGAGAGGCAGAGAGTATGGAGGAGGCACATATGGGCATGATTGCCGATCCATCCGAAAATCCGGCAAAATATTGTGCGGGTTGCCATACCAGTATTGTTGGAAATCATCTTACCAGTCTTCATAAGACTCAAAGGGGTTATTTCTCATTCTTTAGTCTGCGATATCAGGGTACAATTGATGGTCCTATCCCCCATGAATTTACCGCAGAATTTAATAAAGAATGTGGTACTTGTCATGCCACCTGCGGCCAATGCCATATTAGTGTGCCAAATACGGCACAGGGTGGTTTTGTTAATGCTCATAAATTTTCGAAGGTTCCTGATATGACCAAAAATTGTACCGCCTGTCATGGAAGCCGTATTGGTGATGAATACTTGGGTAATAATGAAGGTTATCTGCCTGATGTGCACTGGGCACCAAATTTTAAACGCTGTGAATTTTGTCATTCCGGATCTGAGATGCACGGAAATGGAGTCGAGTATGATTATAAACTTCAGGATAAGCAGATGCCGGCTTGCGAAGACTGCCACGACAAGGGAACGGAAAATGAATATCATAATACACATTGGGGAGAATTAAGTTGTTCTACCTGCCATTCCCAGGCATATCGTAATTGTAATGCCTGCCATGTGGGTGGCGCCGGAATTACCGGCTCACCATACTTTGAGTTTAAAATTGGCAAAAACTCGAATCCGCAGGATCGAAGCTATAAATGGGTGACTTTAAGACATATACCAATCGTTGAAGACACCTATGGTCCCTGGGGTTTTGAAAACTTGCCATTTTATGATATCATGCCAACCTGGAAATATACCATGCCTCATAACATGCAAAAAAATACACCGCAAACAGAGCCGGATACATCTGCGGTTATTGCCTGTGCTGGAAATTGTCATCATAATGAGGCAATTTTTCTGCGACCGGCAGATTTAATGTCGGAAGAGGTGAATGCGAATGATCCGGTCGTTGTGAAGGATGAAGAATGGCCGGTTGGACCTTGAAATTGATTGAGAAATATTATTTTTTAAATTAACCTAATAACCAAATAAAAGGAGTAGTAAAATGAAGTATTTAAGAAATTATTTCACTGCCTTGTTGGCAGTACTGGTTCTGCTTAGTCTGTTTAGTTGCAGTAAAGATTCCACTGAACCGGAAGAAAAACCAATTAATGAATTTAATGTTTTAGTTCAGTACTTGGAGGGTTCAGGTGGGGATTATATCAATACCACTGCACCTAAAATTGTTTCTGCCCCTACTGTTGCCCCAAATTTAGCTGATTACAAGGTCATTGATATTCGGCAGGAAGCAGATTATAACGCGAAACATATTGATGGTGCGGTCAATGTTTCTCTGGCCAATATTAAAACCTATGCTGAAGCAAACCTAAGTAAAACGGATATAATTCTGGTGGCTTGTTATTCGGGACAGTCCGCAGGTCATGCCGTCCTGGCCCTCAATTTACTTGGATATGATGCCTATTCCCTGAAATGGGGAATGACCTGTGCTGATTCTTCTTTAGACAGGTGGTCTAGCCATACCGGTTCGGCATATGCCAGCTCGTTTACTACCACGGCGACGGCTCTTAATGCGGCCGGTGAATACCCCACATTGAGCACCGGGGAAAAGAATGGTGAAGAGATCCTGGCGGCGAGAGTAGATGCAATGCTCACTGCTGGATTTAAAAGTAAAAGTGCAGCTGATGTACTAGCGAGTCCTGCAGATTATTATATCGTAAATTATTTCTCTGAATCCGATTACCTCGGGCAGGGCAACTGCCCGCCGGGTCATATTAATGGTGCATACCAGTATACGCCGAACAGCAGTTTAAAAACTACCGCTCAGTTAAAAAATCTTCCCACAGATAAACCGATTGTGGTTTATTGCTGGACCGGACAGAACAGCAGCCAGGTAACTGCTTTCCTGAATGTGCTTGGTTATGACGCTTACAGTCTGAGCTGGGGAGTCAACGGAATGGTATATGATGAACTAACCGGCAGTAAATGGAGTGCGGCTCAGATAACTCCGGTTCTGCCATTGGTACCTTAAAAGTTTTATCTTGCCATTGATATATTAAAATTTGTAGATTGAGAAAATTTTGAGGCCCACTCTAAAAAAGAGTGGGCCTCAGTTACTACCAAAAAACAGGGTGCCTATGAAACGTTTTATACTAGTATCCATCCTAGGCCTTTCCTTCTTGTTAACCAAACCATCTTATTCCCAGGTAAAAGTAAATGGCTGGCTACAGAGTAGTCTTTATGCCTGGGAAAACGCGAATGAAGACCAGCAGTGGGATTTTTACCAGGGGCTGCAATTGTGGATATCTCATGAACAATATTCGGGTCTTTATTTCAATACCTTTCTCAGAGAAGCATATCGCGGAGACCCCCAGGAGTGGAAGGAAAGAGTCTATAACTTATATCTGAACTGGAACTTCTATAAGAACTACAAGCTAAGGGTTGGCCGGCAGTTTCTCTATAAGGGCGTTATTAACGGAACAATGGATGCAGTAGTTCTGTCCGGAAAGTTTACCCGAAATATATTGGTAAGCGGTGTTGTTGGTACCGAAGCAACCTATGAGAGAACGTTCAAAGTCCGGGACTGGGATAACGGAAATGTGCTGGGTGGCTACCTTGCTTATAATCTCCCATGGCAAAACAGTATTAATCTGAGCTATTTTCAGAAACAGCGCTGGTCAGAACTTTACTGGCAACAAGTTGGATCTGCCCTGGATGGCTATCTATTTGAAAAGTTGAATTACTATGCCCGTTTCGACTATAATGTGCTTTCTTCAAATTATCAGGCAATGCGTTACCGGCTAACCTATTATGAGACAAAATGGTCGCTGGGTGTGGAATTTAATAGTCAAAGACCCCGGGTCTATGAGGATTCTTATTTCAATATCTTCGAGATAGATGCTTTCAGCCAGATTCGGTCTGCGGCCACCTATCGTTTGGGTAAGTATGAAATCGGTTTGCAATATTTGTTTACCCAGTATGAAGATGACAATGATAACCGGATTATCGGCTCTATAGGTAATAATAAATTCGGAACGCTTGGGATTGTATATCAGACAGGTTACGCAGGTGAAAATATCGGATATTATGCGGATATTAGATACGAAATAGTTCCAAATCTTACCGTGAAATTGTTCAACAGCTATTATAATTATGAGCGAGCCTTTACCAGTATCAGCGAAGACGCCCTGGCTTTCAGCGCCGGTCTGGGTTACCGGTTAAAAAATATTCTGATTGTTGACGGGGAACTGCAGCAATCGTCAAACACCTATTACAAAAACGATCTCCGGGGTTTGTTACGCTTAACCTATTTGTTTAAAATGTAAGCTGGTTCAGTAAAATGATAATTAAGGTTTTCCCAATCATTGATAAAGATATAAATGAATAAAGATTTGAAATAACCTGAGCAACTTTTCGGGAGAAATTACCGGAGAATAAAAATTATGAAAGAATCGTTAAAGTTAGTTCTGTCAGTAACACTTGTCCTGGTTGTGCTCTCCTTCGTCAGCGTTTTTGCGGGAAAGGAAAAATCAGGTATCATTTTTTCTCATAAACTGCACGTGGTCCAGAACGAGATGGAGTGCTCAACCTGTCATTCGACGGCAGAGAAAAGTGTGAAGGGGACGGATAACCTGATGCCGGCTATGGAAGTTTGCGGGAGCTGCCATGATATTGAATCGGAAAGCAGTTGTGGGACGTGCCATACGGATGTAAATAACCCGCAGTATACCCCGAGGGTGGAAAATTATTTCCCCAATTTTTCCCACGAAATGCACCTGTCTGCTGGCTTAAATTGTGAATCCTGTCATGCCGGGATTGAGAAAAAAGAAGTAGTTGACCCCTATTTTCTCCCGGCAATCGAATCCTGTCAGCAGTGCCATACCCAGAAAAAGGTGATGCCTAAAAGCCACGGCCCGAATTTTTTACATACCCATGGAGATGCTGCCCGGTCTTCCTCTTTAGCAATGGCCGTTAATGCCAGCCAAACTTGCAAAACCTGCCACGCGGTGCAATTCTGTCAAAATTGCCATGAAGGAGACAATCTGGATCGGATCAGTCATCCCCTGAACTATGCTTACACCCACTCTCTGGATGCCATGGGTAAGGAAAAAGATTGTATGGTTTGTCATACTGAACGATCTTTCTGTATTGAATGCCATCAGCAAAATTTTATACTTCCCTATAATCACACGGCCGGATGGGCCAATCGGATACCTGGAGATGGTGGCCGGCACCGGATCGAAGCCGAAAGGGATCTGGAAAGTTGTATGAGTTGTCACGAGCAAGATGCTCAACAGGTTTGTCAAAAATGTCATTCCAAATAAAGGTATGAGCGATGAAGAAGATTTCTCAACTTTTTATCCTGATAATTATTGCGCTAATGTGTTTCTCCTGTAGCGAGAAAAAAGATGTCCTGGATGTTCAGACCCACCCTGCTGCCTGGCTGGATCAACAATCCGTGCAATTTCATGGCAAAGCAGTTCTGGAAAATGGTACTGAACAGTGTGCCAGTTGCCATGGCCAGAATTTTACCGGTGGACCAAGCGAAGTTTCCTGTTATGGATCAGGATGTCACATTTCCTTTCCCCATCCGGATGGGTTCGCGGCAATTTCTTCGCCTAATTTCCATGGCGAGTTCCTCAAAACTCAACTAAACTGGAATATTCTGCAATGTAAAACCTGCCATGGAAGCAACTATGCCGGTGGAAATACCGGGGTCAGTTGCCGTGAGTGCCATGTGGGTTCTAATGGGCCGGAGCAATGTAATACCTGTCATGGCAGTGATCTCAACAATGCTCCACCCAGAGATTTGAATAATAATTTTTCCAGGGATTCACTGGGTGTCGGTGCGCATCAGAAGCATGTGGCGACAACGGTTATAACTAATGTATATAATTGCGATGCCTGCCATGTTTCGGTCAAGAATTTTTCCGATCCGATGCACATCGATAATACACCGGGAGCACAAATGCTTTTCAGCAGTCTGGCTACAGACAATGGCCGATTGAACACCAGCTATGACGCCAGCACAGGAACTTGCAGCGATGTCTATTGCCACGGTTCCTTTGTTTTCGTTTATGATACCTTAACCATAGTTGGGAAAAACAGAACCGTATCGTGGACCTCCGAAAATACTGAAGGCTGTCGATATTGCCATGGTTTGCCGCCGCAGGGTCATGCTGGACAAGATATTTTTATCGATCCGAGGAGCTGTGCACTTTGCCATGTTTCAGTGGTCAATCCCGATGGTACGATTAAGGACAAGCGAAAACATATCAATGGCAGGGTAGACGTTTTTTAAATTTTGTTAATTCTCCATTTTTAAAGCCCGATATAAACCGGGCTTTTTCTTTTTATACCTATTTGTTGGGCTAGATTTAAAATTCATTTCGATTATTATTTAATCTTATAACATCATGTTTTATAGGATGTGAGATTGGATTATTCGAAGGTATTGGTTAAATTATGATAGATATTTTTTTGAATCAAGCGGAGTTCAAACATGGAAATCGGAATTATAGGCCTACCTTTTTCAGGAAAGACCGCCCTTTTTTCCACCCTTACCGGAAATGTTCGGCCGGAAGCGCATGGAACAGGAAAAATTGAAGTTCACCGGGGGGTTGTGAAAGTACCTGATTTTCGCCTGAATGAGTTGACAAAAATATTCAAACCGAAAAAGCAGGTGAATACAACCATTGAATATTTGGAAGTCGGTGGGCTGGAAAAGGATGTTGCCCGGAGCGGTAATATGGATCCCCAGTTCCTCACTCTATTGAAAAATACTGCCGCCTTATGCCTGGTGATCCGCACCTTTGAAAATGATGTCTACCCCCATCCGGAAGGGTCGATAAATCCTACCCGGGACATTAGAATGATCGAGTCGGAATTTATTCTTTCGGATCTGATTATTGTTGAGAATCGGATAGAAAGGTTGAAAAAACAGTTGATGAAAATCAAATCCGATGAAAATGTCAAAGAACTGGATTTGATGGAGCGTTGTCTGAAAATCCTGGAGGAAGAGCGACCGTTGAGGGAAGCCAGTTTTACTCCGGAGGAAAAATTTAGGATACGCGGTTTTCAGTTTTTATCAGCCAAGCCGCTAATCATTGTAATTAATTATGGGGAAAATGATATTTCCATGGAAGAAAAGATTCTAGGAGATCTGGTTGAGTTTTCGAATAAACCCAATGTAACTCTGACCGGATTGTCAGCAAAGGTGGAGTATGAAATCTCGCAGTTGAGTGAAGAAGACCGATCTGTTTTTCTGGCTGAAATGGGTATCGAGCAACCGGCTTTAAATAAATTGATCCGTGAATCTTATGACCTATTGGGCTTAATTTCATTCTTCACGGTTGGCGATGACGAGTGCCGGGCCTGGACCGTGCCAGAGCATACCAATGCTCAAAAGGCAGCCGGTGAAATACATTCGGATCTGGAAAGGGGTTTCATCCGTGCCGAAGTGGTAAATTTTGCGGAATTTATTAAGCTCGGTTCACTGGCCAAATGTCGGGAAAGCGGGATTTTGAGATTGGAAGGTAAAGAATATCAGGTTCAGGATGGGGATATTATGACGGTCAGATTTAACGTGTAGTTTCGAAAATTATTCCGCGGAAATCGATCCGTTTCAGTACCTCAATTGAAAATTTAATATCATTTTGTGTCAATCGTGCCCAATCAACTAATTTTTTTTGATTTCTCAGGTAGTATTCATTCTGCAAAATCAAATCGACACATTCCCTCATAACCCAATAATCATTTAATGCTTTACCCGCATGATAGCCCATAGCGGCATATTTGTAAGCATTTTCCCATTCCTGTGCATTGATATAAAACTGGGCGAGGGCATAGGTACAGGAAGGAATATTATAGTACAATTCATTTTTATAATAATACATCAGGCTTTCGCTTAATTTTGTTACAGCTTGAGAAAAATTCCCTTCCAGAAAAATCGAAAATGCTTCAAGAAAATTGAGATTGGCAGTAATGTCTGTCATTTTCAATTTCCCGAAAATCGGATCGGAAATTATATCCCTAATTATTTCTTGATTTCTCAAACACAATGCATTTAAGATCATATATCGAATAAGGGCATTTTTTTCATTGACATATTTATCAGATATGTTTATCAATAATTTTTTTGCTATCCAGTGCAGGCATATTTTTGGTTTTTTAGCAATGAGCAGAATTATTTTGTGGACTTTTAGTTGAACAGAGAGTTGAGACTTATCCCTTTGATGAGATTTTTCCCAGGAAATTAGAAGTTTTCGGTTCAATTCTAAATCGCCAAACAGTAAACCTAAATCAAGCAAATTTAACATTACAGATTGTTGTTTATTGAATTCTTCCAGCTTCCGGTAAATTTTGAGTAACCTAAATTGATTGTTAAAATTGTCCTGATTTTCCCAGTAGGGTAATATAAATTTTAAATTTTCAACTTTTTTTTCCGCAGAAATACCTGTCAGAATTTTTTGATACAATTCTCTTGAAGCAAAAGAAACCATGCCCTCCCTAC
>CAYVKM010000092.1:0-14345 GCA_964452045.1 uncultured Calditrichaceae bacterium | reverse complement strand
AAACCACGCTCACTGAAACGTTCCTGGACTTTGTCGATAGCCAGGAGACAATGATCAAGTAAACTTTGGGGAGTTGGATCGTCGTAAAAATGAATCTTCTCTTTTAACGATTTCCAATCTGCAGTTTCTTTTAAATATTGGATTGTAACAAATGGTAACCATAACAAATCATCACTGGCATTAGCATCCAGTCCTTGTTCGCTAATTGGATTCCACCAATGTAGTACTCGACCATCTTTATACTGATGAGCAGCATGCAAAAGAAGTTGCTTTTTAGTCAACTCGGGCCGGGAATATAAAAAAATTTGACTATCCTGGAGTTGATCCCGGAAGCCAAATGCACCGCTCTGCTGATAATATGCTGCCCGGCCCCATATTCGTCCCGATATAGCTTGGTATTTTAGCCAATGGTTAGTCATAAAATTAAGTGCTTCGTCCGGGGTTTCCACTATTGAAGCTTCTAAGATGGAGGCCCATTCTTTTTTTACTTGCTGAAAGGCAGCTTCCACATTCCTTTCATCACGAAATTTTTCAATTTGGGAATAGATTTCCGATTCTTCCGGATGGGCTCCCAGGAAAAAATGAATCTCTTTTTCTCCCAAAGAATTTAGCGAGATTAATTTCTGAAGGCTGGCGATAGAATCATTCCACTTACCTTGCGTTCTGGATAATTCTCCTGTTTCAACTTCTATCGGATTGGCCAGAGTCCTGGTTCTTCCAATAAAATTTTCTTTGTCACACTCAAAACCATCTACAGATTCGCTACAGGCGAAAAAAGCAGTGTTGTTCCAATCTGTATTCCAATGTCCCTGCTTTGTTGGTATTTCCCATAATCTTTTTCTGGCTAAAATTGTTTGTTTTGCTTCATTGAATTCAGTCTCAAGAAAAGTTTTATGAAATTCCCGATGATTATCCGGGGCAACACCCAAACACCATTCGAAATAAGTATATATGCCTATTTTTCTTGTCTGATTAACTAAATTTTTTAGTTTTAACGTCCATATTTCAAGATCATCGTTGAAAGGAACAAATATCCTCAAATTAACCAAGATATTCTGATATTTTGATTCGAATACTGTGTATCCAATTCCATGTCGGCAGGAATATCCTTCGACCTCATTTAAAACTGGTTGTATGGTAGGACTCCAGTATACTCCGCTCTCCTCATCTTTCAAATATATAAATTTTCCCCAGTTGTCCTGAATTAAGTCCTGATTCCATCGTGTTAAACGATTAAGATTAGCATGTGTTATCCAGCTGAATCCTCCGTTTACCTGTGAGACAACTAAACCATAATTTCCATTTGAGATGACATTAATCCATGGTCTGGGTGTTTTGTAATTGGTTATTACATATTCCCTCCCATTATTGGTAAAATATCCATATTCCGTTTCAAACTTCTTTTGCATTCTATTGTGTCAATTCATAGATTTTGATAATTAAAAATGGATTTCTACAGAGAATCGGTGAACGTCGTTTAATCTTCCCCAATCGGCATATGCATAATCCAGGTATAGAGGTATACTGTTAGTTAAATAATATACAATGCCTGTACCCAAAGTCAGTCCTTTTTCAGATTCATCTTCATACAGAGCTTGATAACCACCTCGTAGAAAAAATCGGCGTCGGAATCCATATTCCATACCGAAACTTAGACTCTCTGTATTGTCATTGGGATGTCTTGCTTCAATGGCTGCTGTTACCTGATTCATTTCCTGATTCATAATCTCCATCGCAACGCCAAATCGAAAAAGGAGTGGTAAATCCCACTTATCGGTTTGTAGATCAGCAAAAATATTTTCATTATCTCCATGCTCATTCGGATTAAAATCGTAGTTTATGAAAATATCTTTTCCAGAATATTGTAGCTTTGGACCAAAATTAGAGATATCCATACCAAGTGTTAACCAATTGAAATCTGTTTTAAAAAGTATACCAATATCAAAGGCGATAGCAGAAGCTGACATATGCCAGATTTGCTGGCGAATGTATTTTGCAGTAATTCCCATTCTAAATCGATTAGTAAGAGTCCGAGCATAACTCAGGCCAATTGCCATATCCATTGCACTAAAGTATTCTCCAGTGCCCTCCGGTTCAAATTCTGTGCGCACTTTCATATCCGGCATAGAGAGCGAGGTAAAACTCAAACCAAAAGTTCCAAAACTACCTATTCTGAGAGCAACTGCGGCAAAATCGAATTTCATTTCAGCTAACCAGTTTGTATGTACAAAATTTACACCACCGTTGGGACCCAAATGAGTCAGTCCAGCTGGATTCCAATAGAAGGAGGAAACATCGTTAGCGAGTGCAACATAAGCACCCCCCATACCGATAGCACGGGCACCAATTGGAATTTTAAGAAACTGTCCTGCTGTCGTACCACTTTTGGTCAATCCCCCGAAGATACTAGCCATTATATTAGAGAATGTTAAAATGATACAAAATATGGTTAGGTATATGCCACTTCTCATATTCGTTCCTACTTTTATTTAATTAATGCAAATCTACCTGTCTTTTTGCCAATGCCTGGAGCTTCCAAATAGAAAATATAGATACCCGGAGCTATATCCAGGTTATCTTTGGTAGTTAAATCCCATGGCTCCGCTCCATCAAGAAGATCCGAGTGATGTTCTAAAGTTTTTATGTGATCTCCACTCACTGAAAAAATACGAATTGTACAATCTCTTGGTAAGTGAATGAAATACACTCGCCTTTCTCCCCTTCCTGAAGCAAATTTTCGTGCTGGTTCCCAGCGAGCTCCAACTACGTATGGATTCGGTACGACTGCGACATTGTCTAACTCTGTTTTTGCTATTTCACGATTAACTCTGGCAGCTTTGGTGGTAAACTGGTAAACATCGCCGCTTCGGAAAGGTGTTTTAATCTGAATTCTTAAAACATCTCCATCCTCTGGTAATATGGCTGTTGCTCCACCATATGGCTCCAGGAAACTTATCCGCCAAATTTCTCTTGGGATACTCCCATCCAAAATAATGATTCGAATATATTCCGTCGAATCATTCAGCGGAACTGAAATTGTGCTGTCCCGGGTCGATTTCCGAGGTTCTTCTAACATAAAAAGAACCTTCTTATTTTCATATATATCCCATACTGTAAAGTCAACTGGAAATCTTGGGCCAAACCACCAGGTTGTATCCGATTCGCCAAATCTTATCTCGTAGCTGGAAGGATATCCGGGTCTGCGATGAGGGAACACATACTTTCTGTCCACCTTAATAGGAATATTCGAATTCCCCTTTATCCATCCAGAATTTTGTCCATCCCATTCAATGGTGTCATTTAGAGCAAGAAGTCTCATACCGGAAAATAAAGGGTTGAAATCCTCAGCATTAATGTTGGATGATTCTTTGAATATCGTGTCCTTTTGCATGGGGTTAGTTATATTTACTAAACTATATCGTATTGAATCTGTATGAGTTGTATCATCAAAACTGATTTGAAAAGTTTGCCCTCCTTCCACCAGCAACGGATCCAGCACATCAATCCAGACATTTCCAGTTGCAAAACCATTCGTGTGGGAAATGGAATCTTGGATTCCTCCGGATTGGTATCCCGCGACAGGGGCTTGCGGCGTAACCTGTACTGTATTTGCATCAAGTGTTACATTACCATTAATATCCTGCACGATTAGACGGCTGCACTCCGATGGATACATACTCGAGTCCGGATCGCCACGGTCATACGATACAACAGCATAGTAATATGTTTTACCATTCATTACATCCGTATCCGTCCAGGAATGCTTTAGTCCTTTATTTTCACCCATAAAAATCTTAATTCCTTGATAATCTAATGGGAAGAATCCCTCCACATCATCGCGAAGATCAAATTGAGCAACTGGTTGTAAAAAGGTTTGTTCTCCAAAAGCATTGGTAATGATTCGGGCATCAATAAATCCGGGATCAGTACTTCTATAAATTTTATAACCTTCAAAATCGTAAGGAGGTGTTGAAAAAGGATCATAACTCTCTTCAGCACGGTCATCCCAGTATAAAGTCACTTTTTTATCACCTGCCACTGCCCAAACTTGAGGTTTATCCGGTGGTCGGGCAAAATTGTAGTTTTCATTATAAATTCTCTGTACAGTTTGTTTGTTGCGACGAATATCAGCTAAATTTTCCCCAAATACCAGACAGACGGAAAAACGTTCGGTTAATCCTGGTCGCAGCGGGAAAAGACCAGATCCATAAAGAAATGCGATATTTCCGTTTTGTAATTGGGTGTCGAAATGACTTACAAAAACCCGGTTCCAAACATCATCATCTTTATAGAAGGCAAATCCCTGTCCGATATAGAATACATCGAAAGCTGTTAGGCCAATCTGGTCTGACTCATCCTTATCGGTGGCATCAAAGTGTGGTTCACCAGCAGTGGGATATCCATCACCTTCTCCTAAATCACCCGTACCTGCTAAACCATCTTCCCCAACATCGTCTTTTTCAGGATCCCAATCTAAATCATTATCAATTCCATCATCGCGTCGCTCATCAATCATTTCATCTATTCTGCCATCCCCATTATTATCTATTCCATCTGCATATTTAAATCCAATATGGACTTCGCTTTCGTCAATCAGGCCATTATTATTATCATCAATACCGTTATCCGGGATTTCTCCGATAATCATGTTAAGAGTTACAAGGGGACTGCCTTCTTCCCCATCCCCATCATCATCGATATGATTAAATGCATTGCCCGGACTTTCCAGAAATGCGTAGCCACAATAACCGGTAGGTCCCCAACCACCTTGTCCAAGACCATTTGTATCCCATGAATAGGTAATATCATTTTGCAGATCAAAGGATGCATTATCGTCATTAGAATCATACTGACCGCCAACTCCAACATCCGCATACATTCCAAAGATCATTTTTTGATAATTTTTGGTTCCTTCATTTGTAATGTCGTAATGCCAAAATATAAGATCTTCGGCCTGGACATTTTGCCATTGAAATCCTCTAACCCCAACTCGTAATGCTAAACCACGACGGCTCTGATCAGTTGAATCCGGATAAAAATCCTGTCCATCATCTGCGTCATCATCCATAACAAAAAAACTTTCTTGATCTGCATTGGTACGTTTCCCGAAGTAACCATTCCAATACCCATTCCAACTGGGATCTTTATCTGCCCAACTGTCTGGCCACGAGTTGGGATTGTCACTCATAGCAATGTTATCCTGTTGTTGATTGGCATAACCGGGTCGCGGTTGCCAACCTCGTTCAACACCATCCGGCGATATATCCATTAATT
This sequence comes from uncultured Calditrichaceae bacterium, assembly GCA_964452045.1. GTDB lineage: Bacteria > Calditrichota > Calditrichia > RBG-13-44-9 > RBG-13-44-9 > CAYVKM01. The sequence continues at coordinate 9,071 of CAYVKM010000092.1, read as the reverse complement.
CACGGTAACCGGCTTCACATAAATAAAGTGTATCCCCGTTATGATTGACTACCTGAGTAACTACGATTGGAGTAATTCCATCCATATAAGAATGGTTTGTTCCTTTAGGCCATACACCTGATGGTTGTCTACCCCACCAGGCCACTTCCCCAAAGTTATAAAAAAGAGTCTCAACCAGATTTCCATTATGAGTTCCTTCTTTGCGGTACTTACGGTCTCCACGCATATCTTTCGGCACGCTATTTTGTGCAATTAAAGACGTTGCTAATGAAAACAGGATGGCGAAAACATAGATTTTGAACCATCTCATTGAAGCATGTCCTTTTGAATTTTAGATTAAAATCGTAACACTATATTTTGGAACTTTATCCAAACAGTTATCAATAATGACATTCTTGATCTCAAAAATCGAAATTAACCCCAACAAGTATTTTCCGAGGCTCAGAATAATAGTCTGGTCTTCTTAACCACTCATCCAAGGTATTCACATGTCCCACCCGATCTCCGAGGAATTGGCTTACTAGTGAATAACCCGCACGTCCCGTATCTGTATAAACATCGATTTCATTTTTCCGGTCGAATAAGTTATACACCTTAAAAAACAGATTAAAACTTTCTTTCCACAACATTATTTGGCGAGAAACTCGGAGGTCAACGTTGTAATTAAATGGTTTTCGTCCACTATTCTCGAAAGTTGTTTCAAGGCTCTGAATGGCAGGAGTGTAAGGCAAGCCACTCTGGAATTGTGCAATAAAACCCGCGGTAATGATACGTGGATTACTATATGTCGCAGACAAGTTTATGGTGTGACGTTGATCCCAGTTAAGTGGGACAACCTGAATATTACTCTTTTTCGGTGGAAAAGACTGCTGATTATAATACTGTTGATCCGGATCAGAAGCATTTCCCTCGGCCACCTGAAAAGTGTAATCGAAACCAACTATCAGGTGATCCCAGGAAGATGGTCTTTTATTTATGGAAAAGGTTATACCTCGAATATTACCATAGTCACGATTAACGTAAAGTGCATACCGATCTCCACCTACATAAGTAGAATAAATTTCTGTGCCGAGTAAATTTCGAGCATCTTTGTAATATCCGGTCACATCAATTCCAATCGTCCCCGCAAATTCTTGTTGAAATCCTAATTCATAGATAATGGTGGTCTGTGGTTTCAAATCAGCATTTCCCATAAGGGTAGATAAAGCACCTGGTGCTACTGCAAACCGCGGATTTTTATATATATATTCATAAGGAGGTACCTGGAAAAAATGGCCGTAGGACGTATGGATCACACCGTTTGCAGAGATAGGAAAAGCTAAACCAATACGAGGACTCCATTGGTGTTGGATTGTAGAACTTTTATATCCAGAACCCGGCAAGTTTGCCTGAGGATCTCGCAAATCCGTAGGCACTTCTCCTCTCGAATTAAAATAATCATAACGCAATCCCAAATTCACCGTCATGTTGTCCAATTCGATCTTATCCTGAAGATAAGCTGCTCCCTCAATGGCATTATGGGAATGTTCTCCGCGGTTAAAAAAGTCGATTTCGCTAAATACACCTCCTCCAGGTATCCCGCGGTAATTAGCTTCAAAGTTGTTTTCGTCAAAATTGTTATATTTATATTCTAATCCCAATTTTATTTGATGTATTTTTGTCATCTGTGAGGTGATATCTAATTTTGCATTGTCCACTGTGGTCGAACGGTATGAATGGGTCATTACTGTTCCGCCGGTAAGAAAACTATAGGCATCTTCCCGGTTCCTTAAAATCAGTGGATTTGCATAGCGTGGATCACTTGGATCCTCATAAACATATGATTTAAAATCATAGTAATTATGAGATAATTTGAGGGTATAAAACGTTTTGGTAGAAAGTACATGATTCCAATCCAAAATGTTTGTTATACCGTATTCGTGGTCTGTCTTATTCCCGTCCGGGTTGTATTTATAGAGTTGATCATAATATTGACGTTTAAATTGATTACCAAGAAAATTATAGTTTAGCTTTATTGTAGGAGATAATTTGAACACTAATTTGAAATTGCCATAATACTCGTCACTAAAGTTCATCGGAACTGGTTGATTATCACCGGTTTGCACAATTTTCACCGGGGTAGCAGTATATTCCGATGAGTCCTTGGGATTGAATCGTCTCTGACCATACATCCAGCCATCATTATAAAATTTTCTGAACGAGACATAATAGCTTAGTTTTTTTCCGATGAAAGGTAGTGGGCCGGTAAAGTATAATTGATAGTTATAAATGGCTGTTGGTTCCAGATTATCAATATTATAAAAAAGATCTGTATGAGAGCTTACATAGTCTCCTGAATAGAATGAACCACCAAAATGGAATTTTTCCTCCGGATCTTTGGTTATTACTTCTACAATACCCGACATAACTTGCCCGTATTCGGCATTAAAGGTTCCACTGATTACCTTTAATTCTTGTATTGCGCCTTGGTCAACATTTACCGCAGCCTTTCCATCGTAGGGATTTGTAACCGAAACACCATCGACCAGGTAGGCAATTTCACTGGACCTTCCACCACGAATGTGAAAATCCCCTCTATTATCAACTACCACACCTGCCTGCAGACTGAGAATATCGTTAACATTTTCCACTGGCATGCTGTGGATTTCATCTGCTGAGACTGAAGAAGAGGTGGCTGTCATATCTTTTTGAATAAGGGGACGCTCGGCTTCAACTGTTATGGTTTCACCCAGTTCAAGTGTGGTAGGATTCAATTTAAAATCCACACGGGTAGTTTGGTCCACAGACACTTTTACATTTGTAACTCTTACTTCCTGGTAGCTTAACATAGAGCCCACCAGGGTATAATTGCCAGGTGGCATATTTAAAAGGATATAATCGCCATCCATATCGGAAGCAGCACCCATTGCACTTCCCTCAATCACTATATTGGCGCCGGGAAGAGCATCACCTGTCGTGGCATCGGAAATACGGCCGACAATTTTACCAGTTTGACCAGTCCATCCTGATTGGATTATGATTATCAGATAAAATAAAATCTTAACGATGCGGAGTTTTTTTATATTCTTCATTTTTCTAATTAATTTAATAATTGGAAATTTAAAGGGGACATCTTTTTGAGATGTCCCCTTTAAATAGAATATTTACTTTAGAAGCATCATTTTTCTGGTCTGATTGAAATTTTCAGCAGACATTTGGTAGAAATAAATACCACTGGCTACAGAATTACCAAAATTATCGGTTCCATTCCATACCACCGTGTGTGAACCAGCATCTTGTTTACCATTGAAAAGTGTGGTCACTTTGCTTCCAAGGATGTTGTAGATGTCAATGGTTAAGTTAGAAGCAGTTGGTAAGTAATAGCCAATGCTTGTTGTTGGGTTAAATGGATTGGGATAATTTTGATCCAGACTATATTCTGTTGGCACAGTGGTAACACCGGTGTTACCAATTCCTACGGCAGTTTCGTTAGAAAGAATAACTTCGCGATACATATAATATTTTTCGAAAGTCGGATCAACCCACTGGGTTCCCCACCAATTTGGGGCATAATCTGCCACATCCACGTTGAAGGTGTCAGCAGATGCATAGTCCAGATCCCATATTACTGTGCTCAGAATTACAGTATCCAGGTCAGCATACCCAAATAGATCTGTATGAACAACAACTTCGAGTGAATATCCTTCATCAGGTCCGTTTGTCTCAGTATGGGTAACTGTACCTGCAGGCTCATACGAGGCTCCTTCAGCACCACCAGTCGGTACATTTGCACTTAACTGAAAATCGATTGGATCACCAACGTTTGGGGTAAAATACATTGCTTTAATCTCCATTCGATCTCCGGCACCTGGAATTACGCCTTTAAAGGTCATCCAGAGAAAGAGTCCGTCAGCTTCCCATCCAGGTGACCAACTACACACCGAGGAATCATTTGATTGTACGCCTATATATAGATCTGTGCCGTTATGCGCAAATTTAACCATTGCCATACTGGTATCTGTATAAGAATTCAACGGATTTCCCCACTGCTGGTAATAGCCACCACTGGATTTGCGTGAACCTTTACCGACCATTACATAATCAGCATTAGCCCAGAAGGCTTCATTTAGCTGGCCATCCAGAGTAAAAGTTTCGGTAGTTTTGATGGCAATTTTTCTGGGTGGGTCAGCTAATCTTAAAATACGTGTTACAGGACCCCATTCACTTCCCCACCAGCTTTTATAATAGGCACCGATTGTACCATACGGATCCATATTTTCCAGATAACCATCAGGATCAAAAATATTCATGAGAACGGGAATGTCCGTGTCATTGGCAGTGTAACCAAGGTGGTCCAGGTGAATTACCATCTCTGCGGTATAGCCGGAATCCGCAGCAGTCGTGTCGTTAACAATCGTGCCGGGATGTTTCCAGGCTGCACCGGCACCGGAACCGGGATAAAGTGCTGGTTCTTCATATGCAATATCCGGATCAGTGCCCCCAAGATTAAAATAGAGCTTATACTCTACTTGAGTACCCGCGGCATCTGCAATTTTCATAAAAAGACCATCGCCTTCCCAACTTGTTCCGAATTTACCCACTGACTGATCATCGGACTGTAAAGAAATATACAAATCCAAGCCGTAATGCAAAATCCTTACAATAGTAGTAGTGGTATCAGTATAAGTACCCTGAACTAATACATCTCCTGATACATCGTATTCAATATCGCCGGGAGTAAAATTAGCCCGGTAGACCAGGATATCATATCGTCTTGCCCAATCTGTTTCTGTTAGTTCTCCGTCAACCGTAATAGGATTTTCAGCGGAGGAGATTTGTAAATAGGGCGGATCAACATGTCCGGTTTGGCTAACTGAATTTCCAGGAAAAACCATGACTAATGCCATCACGACAAATGCAGTAAATAAATATTTCATGACATACTCCTTTAGTTAGTTAAACATCTAAGAAAATTATTTAAAATAAATTATGACCTGATTGATAAGGACAACCACAGGAGCCTCCAATGACCAGACCGGTAGTTAACTCTTCCCGGTGGGACATCTTGGGATCGACTTCACCTTTGATCATCTTAATTAGATATTGAACAGCCCGACTTCCCAATTCCTGAATGGGTACATGGACGGTGGTCAATCTTGGGAGGAGTAGCCGGCTCAAATTTATATCGTCAAAACCTACAACAGAGACATCATCGGGAATTTTTATTCCCGAAGTTCTGGCAGCTTCATATATTCCTATAGCCATCATATCATTCGCAGCAAAAACTGCATCCGGTTTTTTCTTCTGACTCATCAGCCGTATAAAACCGTAATAACCGGAGCGAATGGTGAAATCGCCTTGAATAACCAGATCTTCATCAAAAGCTCTGCCGTTTTGCTCAAGTGCATCTCTATAGCCCAGGAAGCGGTCTTCCGCATCGCAGTTTCCCGGATATCCCTGAATCATGGCTATTTTGTTGTATTGATGCTTTACCAAATGCTCGGTCATAGTAAAAGCGCCTTGATAATTATCAATATTGAAGCTTACCACATCCTCTATTTCCCGGCAAACATTTAACATAACAAGAGGGTGCTTACTTTTATGGATCAGTTCGGCTGCTTCTTTATGCAATTGGGGAACCATTAAAATAACGCCATCCACCCTACCGCTAACCATAAATTCCAAAAGTGTCTCAATAACATTTCGCTGACTATGCGAACTGGAAATCAGCACATATTTTTTTGCCCGGTATGCTTCCTCATCGATTCCATGAGTAATGTCCATGAAAAATTCATCTACCAGTTCAGGAAGAATGACACCAATCGTATCGGTTCTTTTACGGGATAATCCCCGGGCAATGGGATTAGGTTTATAATTCAATTCCCGGGAGATATTTAAAATTTTTTGGCGGGTTTTTTCACGTATAGAACCCGTATTGTTTAAAGCGCGGGAGACTGTTGCAATCGAAACCCCGGCCTGTTTCGCAATTTCAATGATATTTGTGCTCAATGGGTTCTTTGTAAATAATATTCGATTTACATTTTCCTTTATTTAAAATTCGGTATATAATTTAATAAACACAAAATGTAAACGTTTACATTATTGTTTAATATAATTTTATTTCATTAACTTGTCAAGGGATATTCTCGGGAAAATTAATTATTTTGTGATTACTCACCCGACCTTCCCGGAAACTGCATTAATTTAAACTTTTTTATGGGTATTTCCCGCAAATCGTGAGGTTAAGAACAATCCGTCTACATAATAAAAGCTTAATTAATCTTCATTTTGAACAAAACCAATTTTAATAAGCATATCCTGAATCTCCGGATTTGCCATAAATAATTTCCAGATTAATCCAGAACGGTAATTTTCGATCATGACCGTTATTGGCGCCTGGTTTAGTCCCATGTAAATATCCGCTATCCAATTCTGCGAAATATTGAAGGCGTCACGAAAACCGTAAATACCCCACAATTTATCTCCTAGATCAAAATAAAAATATTTCAGTGCTTTCATAGACTCTTCAGGCGTATAAGGAAAGGAAGCAAGAGCACCGGTAGGCGTAATTGTGCCATTGTCCATCCGGAGAACTGGTTCATGCGCTTTGTATCCCCAGGGATCATCACTGGCAGTCAATCCCCAACAATTTTCCCCATATCCGATAAAATTACCGGGATTATCTATACAATACGCCTGATTAATAAGGGCAATGTGTTGGTTGTTTTGGAAATAATTTGTATAGTAGTCTTTTATACTGTTCGGATCAAATCCCAAAAATGAATAGTGCGTAAAAAAAAGCGGTCCACCACTGCCTACACCTACATCCAGTTTTATTCCATAATAGGTATTACCGTTTGCATAATGGTCACCATCCTGTGTTTTACCCCAATTTCTTCGGTATTGAACAGCTCTCTCGGATTGACCGGCCCATCCAGTATAATACATTTTCTGCGGAACTGGGTGTATGGGAGAAGCAATGGCCAGCAGATACACAATCATAGTTTCGTTCCAGCCGACTAGGGGATGATTGATGTGCCATTCATAATCCGGCGACCAATGCCAAAAAAGAAAATCACTATCTGGGGTGCGCCTGTACCAATCCCACTCCACAGATTCCCACAATCGGGTAATACCGTCTCGGATTTCCTGCTCCTCTCTCGTTTCATTTTGGAAATATTGTCGGACAACCAGCAAACCTTGCATCAGAAAAGCCGTTTCAACTAGGTCGCCGCCGTTGTCATATTTACTAAATAATGGGATGACTTTACCTGTGTTGCCATTTGTAAAATGTGACCAGACGCCATGAAACCGATCTGCGTTCTCCAAAAAGCGGACAATTTTAAGCATTCGTGATGTCCCCTGCTCCCGGGATATAAATCCACGATTAATTCCTGTAACGATTGCCATAATTCCAAAACCGGATGCGCCGATGGCGACCAGGTTTTCATCACCCGGGATATTTTCAAGAGCAAGACCGGCTACAGGGTGTGCCGCTTCCCAGTAATAACGAAAACAAGCCTCCTGAACCATTGTCAAGAGTTGATCATCCGACATGGGATAAGTTACAGCGGAAGTTTCTTCGGACAGTGACGATTCGTTATAATTTTCATCAATTGCACTGATTTTGTAATAGGCCTTCCTATTTGTCTCTCCAATAAAATCCGAATATCGAGGTAGTTCCGCCCTTTGAATCCCCACGGGCTGGTAAGTTTCTCCAGAAAAAGAGCGGTAAATTTTGTAAGCCTGCAAATCGTCTTCCCGGTTGTCGTTCCAGGTTAAATCAATGTGGCGATCATAAGGTTTAGTAGAAAGTTCGGTCGGAACGGTCGGTGCAATTTTATCCATAACGTTTCCACTATATATTTTTATTTCATCGAGGTACAGCGTATGCCTCTTCCCATCAGGAGTGCTTTGTGAAAATCGGATAATCTTAATTCTGTGTAAATCCAGATTCTTTTTCGCTTTGTTGAGTAATTCCAGCGGAATTTTAATCTGACTCCATTCACTGGAGGGTATCGGGTTTACAATATTCTTCAAATTTACTTTTGCAGAAACTTTCCCTCTTAAATCTTCTACAGAAATATCAGGCAATTCATTTCTGCTGATTCCTTCCTCCGAAAAGCACCAGAGGGACAACATATCACCTTCAAAATTGATATCCCGGTTTCTCCATTTTCCAATTTTTATTTCGGCCAGCCAATTTCCGCCTTTTATACTTTTCCAATTTAATTTCAGAGAATTTGGCGGGCTAAAAAAATGTTTCTTTTCAACCGGAATTTTCCCATCCACTAGAAGAAGGTAGCTGGAGGACGAGAATTTGCCATTGGAATAGTAATAAAAACTGTCAGTGAGACTGTTGTCGAAGAAAACATGTTTATCGTAATCGGATTGGGCGGTAAGCAATCCTGTTCCCACTATAATCATCATAAAAATTACGTTCAGTTTCATTGAACATACTCCTTCCGCACTGAGAAAAGAGGTGCGGGTAAAATTTCAGTAATTATTCAATAAGTTCAAAAGAAGTTGTGATAACGTCGTCAGAATTCCCCCCTACCATTACATCAAACATACCTGGTTCGATAGTTTTTTTCATATTAACATCATAAAATGAGAGCATATCCGGAATAATTATGAATTCTATGGTACGAGTTTCTCCGGGATTTAAATCGATCTTTTGGAAGCCTTTCAATTCTTTAACAGGCCTAGTAACGCTCGCTACCTGGTCCCGCAGGTAGAGCTGTGCAATTTCCGAACCTGCAGCAGTACCTGAATTCCTGATATCGACGGATACCTTTATATTTTCATTTCTGTGGGTTTTTGGCAGATTAACTCTCAAGTTGGAATAAACAAACTGTGTGTAGCTTAATCCAAATCCGAACGGATAAAGCGGTGTTACAGGAGAATCTATATACTTGGTTGTAAATTTGTTTTGGGGATCAAAAGGACGACCGGTGGATTTATGGGAATAATAGATGGGGATTTGTCCTACCGATCTTGGGAAGGTTACCGGAAGTTTGCCCGACGGATTGTAATCGCCAAAAAGAACATCCGCAACCGCATATCCGGTTTGGTCACCTAAAAACCAGGCA